>NZ_JBMDKC010000075.1:0-27808 GCF_057809515.1 Bacillus sp. FG16 | reverse complement strand
GCTTCAAAGGTTAGGAACTGAACAATTGTTAAAATATTAAACGTAACTTATATACTTGCGTTCAATTTTAAAGCGATTAAATCTACTATACGTTTACTTAATAATCGCACAAAGTTAAATTTGAATGATGAGGAGAATAAAAGGTATTTAAAAAATATTTGGGAAACAATTCATTTAATTACTCCTTTAATCAGTACGACTTTTGCAAGTTTTAGTTCTATGTATAAAGGTATAGGAAAGGATAGCATTAATTATTTATAGATGAAGCAGGACAGGCAAGTCCGCAACAGGCAGCTGGTGCTATATGGAGAGCAAAGAATGTAATAGTAGTTGGGGACCCTATTCAAATTGAGCCAGTTGTCACAATCGACCAAACAATTTTAGGGGATATTAGAAAATATTTTAGTATAGAGAATAAATATATTGATATGGGAAGTTCTGTTCAAACATTGGCAGATTTAGCAAATCCATATGGTACATTTAATAATTCTAGACAATGGATTGGAACACCATTATGGGTTCATAGAAGGTGTTTAGATCCAATGTTTACAATAGCTAATGAAATAGCTTACGAAAATAAAATGGTATTAGCTCAAAAAGAGCGAGGAAAGAGTGTGTGGTTTGACTGTAAAGGTTTGACCACAGACCGCCAATTTGTAGAGCAACAAGGAAAATTAGTAATAGAGCATATTGTGCACCTATGGACAAATATTTCAAAACCGCCAAATGTATATATAATTTCTCCTTTTACTGCAGTCAAGGATAGTATGAAACAAGAGTTGGAAAGTAAATTGAAGAATATGAACATCCCTCGTACGTTAATTAAAAATTTCTTGAAAAATTCTATAGGTACTGTTCATACATTTCAAGGAAAGGAAGCAGATGTTGTTTATTTTATAACTGGCACAGATATGAATAGCGATAGTGCGGCTAATTGGTCATGTTCGAAGCCTAATTTGTTAAATGTTGCAGTTACAAGAGCCAAAAAGGAATTTTATGTAGTAGGTGATTATAAACGATTTTCTCAGAAACCGTATTATAAATCTATAGTAGATAATGTAGATAAGGTTCAGAGGGAAAATATCCATTCAATGAATAAGTAAAATTATTTATTGAATGGATACATTAAAACAAATGACCAATGAGAAGTAAGATGCATTGGTCATTTGTTTTTTATAATAGGTGATTATTTGGAGAATTTAACGAAAAAAGTATTATTTAGTTTTACCATCTCATACCCACGATACCCCTCCGAAAGCAACGCCTGCTGTCCACCAGCATCACTCATCGGAACGCTCGTAACATCCGTCCAATCGCTTTCTTTATCTCCGCGCAATTTCTTCACAAAAACATACCGCAGACTACCACCATACTTCTCCTTCAATGCAGCAATCTCCATCCCTTGCGCAAACTTATCCTTCAAGCTCGGAATGTTAAAAGGAGCAACGGTGCAGCATACATAATCATATTTGCTATCTTCTTTTTGCAATTCGTCCATGATGACGTTTGCTAATATTTTTTGCATGCCATTTCCTCGGCAGTTTGGATGAACGTTTGAGATTTCTTGATAGATGACGCGGTGCAGTTCACTTTCTGGCAAGCCAATATCAAGCCCTAAATGTTCATCATCGATAGGCGGGACGAGTAGAGCGCGAAATGCGATGAGTTCGTTTTCGATAAAAGCACCGATCATCATGCCGTTTCCTTCTAGAATGTATTGAAATTCTTCTTGTGAGAGTGGTTGTAAACGACTTTTATCTTCTAGTGCTTCAACTACAATGTTTTGTAGTGATAAAATTTGTTCGATGTGCTCTAGTGATAGTAATGTAACGTGAAATGATTCGTTATTTTGTTTTAATGTTCCTTCGTATAGAGCCGTCATATGATAGTCCTCCTTTAGCGTACAACGTCTTGAAAGACGGTTAGTTCTTGTAGTGTATCTTCGTCTATTTCAATGCCGAGTCCGGGCTTTTCGTTTAAGCGAATGAATGGTACATCGTAATGTAAGTTTCCAATGTCTTTCGTGAATTTTAATGGTCCTGTTAGCTCTACGCTCGTAATGATTTTTTTTGAGAAAGCGACATGGAATCCTGCGGAAGAGGCAACAGATGATTCGACCATTGATCCCACTTGGCATTCAATACCGGCCATTTCAGCTTGATGAGCGAGCTTTACAGCTGGATATATGCCGCCGCATTTCATTAATTTTATATTCACTTTATCAGCAGCTTCTAATTTAATAATTTGGCGCATTTCACGAGAACTTTTTAGTCCTTCATCAATCATAAGCGGGAGGTCTGTCTTAGAACGGATATGAGCCATGGCATCAATATCGTCCGCGATAACAGGTTGTTCAATCCAGTCAATGTTTAAATGTCCTAATGAACGAAGTGCTGTTAATGTGTTTGCGCTATTTTTCCAGCCTTGGTTTACATCAACGCGAATAGCGATGTCATTTCCTACACGTTCTCGTACAGCTTCAATACGTTTTACATCTTCTTTTACATTTGTACCAACTTTCATTTTGAAAGATTGGTAATCTTTTTGAATCATAGAAGCAGCTTCTTCAGCCATGTTTTCTGGATCGGCAATACTTAAAACGTGAGTGACAGGGAATTCTTCATGGTAGCGCCCGCCAATTAATTGATATACAGGTTGATTTAGTTTTTTGCCCATTATATCAAAACAAGCAATATCAATTGCGGCTTTTGCTGTTGGAACACCGTAAATTGTATTGTCCATCATGTCGTGTATTTTTTCGATATTCATTGGATTTTTCCCAATTAGAGCAGGGGCTAGCGTATGTTTTAAAGTATGGAAAGTACTTTCCCATGATTCACCTGTGACGTGATCATCAGCAACGCCTTCACCGTAACCGATAATACCTTCATCTGTTTCCATTTTGACGATAATAGAGGGCATATCAGAATAAGAACCATAACTAATAACAAACGGATTGCGAAGCGGTAAACGAATTGCGTAAAGATGAATAGCTGTAATTTTCATTGAATAGAAACCCCTTCCTGTTTACAATAGTTTTATACATTTGATATAGTTGACGTTAAATAGTCGTTAATTAATGATAAGGAGTTAGAGAAAATGATGATAAAAATTGCAGTTGTCGGTTCAAAGGAGTTTATGGAGAACCTTTTTCCTATTGCTCAAAAATTAGAGGGAATAGAAATTGATCCATATATTTACCTTCATCCGACGGAATCTTCTGAACTTTTAAAGTGTCTAAAGCCTTGTGATGTCATCTTTTTCTCAGGTGCTTTACCTTATTATATGGCAAAAGAAATAAGAGAACAATTACGAATTCCAAGTACATACTTACAGCAAGACGAGACAACTGTCGCATCTTCAATTCTTTCTATCATGTATCATCAAAGTATTCAACCACATAACATTTCCATCGATTTAGTAGACCGCTCGTTTATTACAAATGTGTTCCATGATATCGGTATAAAAGAAAGTCCGCAAGTGTTGGATTATGAAAATATGCTGTGGAGTAAAGATGAGATAAATAGAGTTATTGATTTTCATGTAGCTAAATATCAATCTGGAGAGGCTCATTTAGCTTTAACTAGTATTCACGCTGTTTACGATGAGCTTCAAAAAATAGGTGTTCCTTCAGAGCGTATGATTGATCCAACACAGTCCATTATACATGGGCTAAAAGATGCGAAAATAAAAGCTGAGTTAGCAAAAAGCTATTCAGCTACTGTTGGTGCTTGTATTATTTCTTCCTTAGAATTACGAACGAGTTTGCTTGAAAAACTAGATGTCATTTCAAAAGAACTACGTGGTTCATTTAAACAAGTGGATGAAATGACATGCATTTTGTATACAACTCGTGGTGATATCGAATCAATTATTAAAACAAATGCGATAAATAACTTGTTTGCGAGCGTAGAAGGAACGATAGCAATTGGATTTGGTTATGGAAAAAACGTGAAAGAAGCGGAGCAAAATGCAAAAATCGCTCAAAGTTTTGCAAAGAATAATCCAATAGATCGTTGTTTTTATATACTAACAAGTGATAAAGATTTGTTTGGTCCGTTCCCGAAAGAACAGAGAGTACAAAGTTTGAAAAATGATAATCCGGAACTAATGAAAATAGCGAAGGAAACAAAGCTTAGTCCGGCCAACTTGTCAAAAATCATTCAATTTAGTCAATCGCACTCGTCATTGAAGTTTACAGCAGCTGACCTTTCTGAGTACTTACAAGTAACTCGAAGATCGACAGAAAGGTTGTTAAAGAAATTAGTTGATTACGGGTATGCTCATATTTGCGGCGAGGAAATGCCCTATCAACAAGGGCGACCTCGCGCACTATATGAACTGAATTTACCGCTATTTTTAAGCTTCTAGTTGAGCTTTTTGTTTCTTTAGTAGTTCTGCTTTTTCAATGTCTGATAGTTTTACAATTGTGAAGCCTGTTATACCATAAATGATTGAGATAATAGGTACGATGAAATTCAAAATAGCATAAGGAGCATATTCAAATGCACCTACGCCAAGTGTTGCGAGAATAAATACACCGCACGTATTCCAAGGAACGAAGACAGAAGTTAATGTTCCACCATCTTCTAATGCTCTGGATAAGTTTTTTGAATGTAGTCCTTTTTCCGTGTATGCATTTGCGTACATTCTTGAAGGGACAACAATTGAAATATATTGTTCAGAGCAAGTAAGGTTTGTTGCAAAACAAGATGCGATAGTAGAAGCGATAAGCCCTTTTGCTGATTTCGCTAACTTTAAAATTTGATTTACAATTGAGCGAAGAATACCTGTATGTTCTAATACTCCTCCGAAAGTCATAGCGACAATTGTCATAGAGACTGTATTCATCATCGAATCTAAGCCACCGCGGTTAAATAGTTCGTCTACTAGCTTGTTTCCAGTGTCTATAACAAATCCAGCTTGGAGTGCACCGACAGATGCTGAGACAGAACCACCTTGAATAAAGACTTGTGATAAGAATCCTAAAATAATACCGACGAGAATCGCTGGTATAGCAGGGACTTTTTTAGCGACCAATACCATAACGACTACGGGTATAATGAGTAGGAAAGGCGAGATAACAAAATTTTGTTGCAATACTTGTAACGTTTGATCGATGCTTTTCGCATCAATATTGTTAGCGCCGAAGCTTCTTCCTAAGACCGCGTAGACGATAAGAGTAATAATTAAACCTGGAACTGTAGTAAATAACATATGACGAATGTGTGCGAATAAATCTGTATTTGTTAATCCTGCGGCTAAGTTAGTTGTATCTGAAAGCGGTGACATTTTATCGCCAAAATAAGAGCCTGAAATAATGGCACCAGCAACCATTGGAGCTGGAATTCCCATACTTAGGCCAATTCCCATTCCAGCAACACCAATTGTTCCCATTGTAGACCAGGAACTACCAATTGCTAATGCAACGATAGAACAAATGACGGTAATGGAAACTAAAAATAGTGATGGAGTTAAAAGTTTTAAACCGTAATAAATCATCGTTGCGACGATTCCACCGCCAATCCAAGCACCAATTGTTAAGCCAACAAGAATAATAATGACGATAGCAGGTAATGCAAGACGAATCCCTTTATACATTGCTTCTTCAAGATCATTCCATTTGTAACCATAACGCCAAGCGACAATAGAAGCAACGGTTGTACCGATAATAAGTGGAACGTGAGGGGTTTGTTTTAATACAACAATTGTAACCATCATAACTGCAACCGTAATGATAATAGGGATAATCGCTATTCCAAAAGGTATTTCTTTTTTCATAAAGTTCCTCCTTGTTACGTATGTTTGTTTGTATTTTTGGAATTGTCGTAAAATAGACGTTTATTAGGTTATGATAACTAAAAGTTTATGTAAGCGTCAACATAAAAAACAGAAAATAAGGAATGTTCTAGTTGTTTGTTTAGTTTGTAATATAGGTGAGTAGTAAGCTTTTTAAGTATTTAAAAATAAACAATTGACTTTTTTCTTAAAATTCAATATGTTCATAAAAACATCTGTTTTTCATAAGTATAATTAACCCGAATCGTTTGTAATGTGGGAAGGAGACTGGAACGTTGAAAACATTAGAACTACAAGAGCGCTTAACGGAGATTTTTCAGCATTTACACGAAAACCCTGAAGTAAGTTGGAAAGAATATGAAACGACAGCGTATATTACTGACTTTTTAAAAGAAGAAGGAATTTCATATAGAACATTTGATGATTGTCCAGGTGTAATTGCTGAGATTGGAGGCGGGAATCCAGTTATTGCGATTCGTGCTGATATGGATGCACTTTGGCAAGAAGTAGATGGAGAATTTAAAGCGAACCATTCATGTGGTCATGATGCTCATATGACTATTGTAATGGGACTTATTTTACAATTGAAAAATATGAGATGGAAAAATGGTACGGTTAGATTTATTTTTCAGCCGGCAGAAGAGAAGGGTAATGGTGCTTTGAAGATGGTGGAGAAAGGTGCTGTAGATGATGCTGATTTCTTATTTGGTGTCCATCTAAGACCGATTGAAGAACTATCTTTGAAACAAGCAGCCTCATCTATTCGCCATGGAGCAGCAGGATTTTTAGAGGGTATGATTCATGGGGAGGATGCACACGGGGCAAGACCACACCAAGGTGTGAATGCAATTGATGTCATTTCCATGATTAATATCGGTTTGAAAAATATTTGGCTGCCACCGCAAAGTTCTTATTCAGTAAAAATGACGAGATGCCAAGCTGGTGGTGATAATTTAAATATTATTCCGGGAAATGGTCATTTCAGTTTAGATGTAAGAGCAGAGAGTAATATACTATTAGAAGAATTAAAGAAAAAGATTGAGCATGTCATAGAATCAGCAGCATCGATGGGATCAAAAACTTCATACGAATGGATGGATCTTGCACCAGGAGCGGAGGTTTCTGAAGAAGCAGAGCGCTTTATGCGTAAAGGTATTCTCGAAGCGTATGGGGAAGAGAGATGTATGGGACCGCTCTATACGACGGGAAGCGATGATTTCCATTACTATACAGTCAAAAGACCACATTTAAAAGCTGTCATGCTTGGACTAGGAGCAAACCTACAACCTGGATTACACCATCCGTATATGAGGTTTGATCATAGTTGTATTATGGATGGGGTAGAAATATTGAAACAAACTGTATTGAAAGTGTTAGAAGACAGGGGCTAGAGAGCTCCTGTTTTTTTGTCGTGAATTGTCGGCAAATCGATATATTTGAAAAAACGTTGATATATTTTGAGTTATGATAGATATATTGAGAAAATCGTTGATATATTTGAAGTTACGATAGATATATTAAGAAAATCGTTAATATATTTGAAGTTACGATAGATATATTAAGAAAATCGTTAATATAATTTCACGTACCTGTTAATTTGATAAAAAATGAGCCTCCAGTATATGGTGTATAATAATAAGTACCATTTTTTAATAGGAGAAAACGAATGAACGAACAATATTACGATGCAGTTTTACATATAAAAACAGTCGGTGAGCAAAAAGGATTTAACAAGTCTATGCATTATCACCGTTATGAACCGACGCCATATAGCGGATTAGATGAGTTACTGAATCGATATAAAATACGAAGTAGCGACCGAATTGTAGACTTTGGGTGCGGAAAAGGGCGATTAAACTTTTATATGCACCATAAGTGTGGTGCATCAGCAGTTGGAATTGAAATGAATGAAGAGTTTTATAAAGAAGCAATGGATAATCGAGATCGTTATGCACGAAAGGCACGAAACAGTAAGGGGAAAATTCAATTCCAATGTTGTTTAGCGCAGGAATATGAGATTGATCCGCATGATAATAGGTTTTACTTCTTTAATCCATTTTCGGTACAAGTGTTTATGAATGTAG
This sequence comes from Bacillus sp. FG16, assembly GCF_057809515.1. Taxonomy (NCBI): domain Bacteria; kingdom Bacillati; phylum Bacillota; class Bacilli; order Caryophanales; family Bacillaceae; genus Bacillus; species Bacillus sp. FG16. Next base: position 19,925 of record NZ_JBMDKC010000075.1, on the reverse strand, counting down.
TAAATAACATTTTGCTTTCAGTAGAAGAATTGGAGAGAGAAGTGGATATTATTTTATATTATCCTTCTGAGGACTATATTTTCTTCTTAAAAAATCAGACTGCGTTTGAGCTGAAGAAAGAAGTTAGATTGCCAGGTGCTTATGAGAAGAATGGGAATGAGAGGTTTTTAGTTTATACATTAGGGTAATAAAAAAACAGGTGCCAAGGCACCTGTTTTTTTATTAGTTACGGATTAAGTAATCAAATGCACCTAAAGCTGCGTTTGCACCTGAACCCATAGAGATGATGATTTGTTTGTACGGATTATTTGTACAGTCACCTGCAGCAAACACTCCTGGTACGTTTGTAGCGCCGTGCTTGTCTGTTACGATTTCACCGCGAGCGCGTTCAACTGTTTCGCCTAACCAGTCTGTGTTTGGCACAAGACCGATTTGTACGAATACACCTTGTAATTCAACGTGATGAACTTCTTCAGTTTCACGATCGATGTAAGAAATACCGTTTACTTTATCAGTACCAGTGATTTCTTTCGTTTGAACGTTTTTCAGAACAGTTACGTTTGGTAAGCTGTTAAGACGCTCTTGTAATACAGCATCAGCTTTTAATTCTGGCATGAATTCAAGAACAGTTACGTGCTTAACGATACCTGCTAAGTCGATAGCTGCTTCAATACCAGAGTTACCTCCGCCGATAACTGCTACGTCTTTTCCAGTGAATAATGGACCGTCACAGTGTGGGCAGTATGCTACACCTTTATTTTTGAACTCAGCTTCACCTGGTACGCCAACATTACGCCAGCGAGCACCTGTAGAAACGATTACGCTCTTACTTTTCAGAATAGCGCCGTTTTCAAGTTCCACTTCAATAAGTTCTTTTTTCTCCAAACGTTTCGCACGTTGTAGATTCATTACATCGATGTCGTATTCTTTTACGTGCTCTTCAAGGCTTGCTACTAGCTTAGGACCTTCAGTCTTTTTCACGCTGATGAAGTTCTCAATACCCATAGTATCCATTACTTGACCACCGAAGCGCTCAGCAACGATACCAGTGCGGATGCCTTTACGTGCTGCGTAAATTGCTGCACTTGCACCAGCAGGGCCGCCACCAACAACAAGAACATCGTATGGATCTTTATCAGAAAGCTCTGATGCATCTGGACCGTTACCCATTTTAGCTAAAATTTCTTCAAGTGTCATACGACCGCTTCCGAAAGATTCGCCGTTTAGGTAAACAGTTGGTACTGCCATGATGTCTTTGCTTTCTACTTCCTCTTTGAATGCAGCGCCATCAATCATAGTATGTGTAATACTAGAGTTAAGAACGCTCATTACATTAAGAGCTTGTACAACATCAGGACAGTTATGACAACTTAGGCTGATATAAGATTCAAAATGATATTCGCCTTGAATGTTTTTAATTTGATCGATTAATTTTTGTTCAACTTTTGGAGCGCGTCCACTAACTTGTAGTAAAGCTAAAACTAATGAAGTAAATTCGTGTCCTAATGGAATACCAGCGAATACGACACCAGTGTCTTCACCAGGGCGATTTACGCTAAAGCTTGGTGTTCTCTCTAATTCAACTTTTTCTACTGTAATCTTAGATGACATAGTAGCTAATTCGTCTACTAGAGCTAACATATCTTTAGATACGTTATCGTCTCCTGCGCTTACTTTAAGTAAAATATCGTTCTCCATTAACTGAAGGTATTGGGATAGTTGTGTTTTTATATCTGCATCTAGTATCATTTTGATCGAACTCCTTAGATTTTGCCTACAAGGTCAAGGCTTGGTTTAAGTGTTGCAGAACCCTCTTGCCATTTAGCTGGGCAAACTTCACCTGGGTTGTTACGTACGTATTGAGCAGCTTTAATTTTGTTAACAAGAATGCTTGCGTCACGGCCGATACCGTCAGCATTGATTTCCATAGATTGGATAACGCCGTCTGGATCGATGATGAATGTACCACGAGCAGCAAGACCTTCTTCTTCCATTAAAACGTTGAAGTTTGTAGTGATTGTGCGAGTTGGGTCACCAATCATGATGTACTCGATTTTGCCGATAGTTTCTGAGCTATCATGCCATGCTTTGTGAGTGAAGTGAGTGTCTGTAGATACAGAGTATACTTCAACGCCTAAGTCTTTTAGAGTTGCATATTGGTTTTGTAAGTCTTCAAGTTCAGTTGGGCAAACGAATGTGAAGTCAGCTGGGTAGAAACAAACTACACTCCATTTTCCTTTTAAACTTTCGTCAGTAACTTGGATAAATTCTCCATTATGGTAAGCATTAGCTTTAAACGGTTTTACTTCTGTGCCGATTAATAACATGTTAAAATTCCTCCTAAATGTTGGTTTTGAGCATCAAAAAATAGTGTGCTCATAAAATATATTTTTTAATTAACTATAATAATTCTAATTCGATATTAATTATCATATAGAAGTGGTTATTTTGTCAAGAGAATAAACCAACTTTATACCAATTTAATTAATATTTATTCTCAATTAAGGATATCAGGGAATGGAAAGGTAATTTTAAGTCTATAAATTTTAGATGAGTGTTTGAAAAGTTTAGTGTGTAAGTTTAATTTCTTAGGAAGGAAATATTTCTTAGAAGTTGTAGTTTTGAAAAGGAACTGCTTACTTCTATTTTACAAAGAATTTTGTGATAAATAAAATAAAATGAATCGGAAATTTTTTGAACAATTTTTGTCATCTCAAATATATAATTAGGAAGTATATTATGATGATAGTTAGAAACATTGACTCAAAGTGCTAACAAGATATAATAAAACCTAGATATACCTTTCAAAAAGAAGAATACATATTTATAGGATGAAAAAATTCAACCTATTATTTTTTATAGCTTTTAGAAAACGCTTACAATTAGTGTGGAGGGGAAACCATGTCTAAGTTCACGAAGTATTTTTTAATGGAAGCTAAAGATGTGATTGCATATGTGAAAGAGAAATTATCTAAGTTTGAACATGCAAAGGGGTTACAGTGTGAAGAAATAGGTGATGGCAATTTAAATTATGTGTTCCGCGTTTGGGATGAAAAAGAGAACATGTCTGTTATCGTAAAGCAAGCTGGGGATACAGCTCGCATTTCAGATGAGTTTAAGTTGTCGACGAATCGTATTCGTATAGAATCAGATGTTTTGCAGTTAGAGGATGAGTTAGCACCTGGACTTGTTCCTAAGGTGTATTTATTTGATAGTGTGATGAATTGTTGTGTAATGGAAGATTTATCGGATCACACAATATTACGTACAGCACTTATAAATCATCAAATATTTCCGAGGCTTGCGGATGAGTTAACTACTTTTATGGTAAATACACTTTTATTAACATCGGATGTTGTAATGAATCATAAAGAGAAGAAGGAACTTGTGAAGAATTATATAAATCCTGAATTATGTGAGATTACAGAGGACCTCGTATATTCAGAACCATTTACCAATCATAATAAGCGTAATGAGTTATTTCCGTTAAATGAGGGATGGATTAGGGAACATATTTATAGTGATAAAGAGCTTCGTATGGAAGTAGCGAAACGTAAATTTTCTTTTATGACGAATGCACAGGCATTACTTCATGGTGATTTACATACTGGTTCTGTTTTTGTAAGAGATGATTCTACAAAGGTTATTGATCCTGAGTTTGCTTTTTATGGACCTATGGGATATGACGTTGGGAATGTAATGGCGAATTTAATGTTTGCTTGGGTGAATGCGGATGCAACGATGCCACCTGGAGCTGAGAAAGATACGTATATGGATTGGTTACAAGCTACGATGGTAGAGGTAATTGATTTATTTAAGAAGAAGTTTTTAGATGCTTGGGATATTCATGTGACCGAGATTATGGCGAAGGAAGAAGGCTTTAGCGAAGTCTATTTGCAATCTGTATTAGAGGATACGGCTGCAGTGACAGGTCTGGAATTAATTCGCCGTATTGTTGGATTAGCGAAAGTAAAAGATATTACTTGTATTGAGAATGAGGAAGCACGTGCTAGAGCGGAGCGAATTTGTCTTCAAGTAGCGAAGAGTTTTATTTTACGAGCGAATCAATATAGAACGGGTACAAGTTTTGTAGAAACGTTAAAAGAACAGTCAATGCACTACGCGAAGTAAGGGGAGAATATGATGGAAGAGCAATTAGTACCAATTCAGTGGAAAGATGATGCTTTAGTTTTGTTAGATCAAACGTTATTACCAAATGAAATTGTCTATGAATCTTTTAAAACAGCTGAAAGTGTGTGGGATGCGATTCAAGTAATGAAAGTACGAGGTGCACCAGCGATTGGTGTTTCAGCAGCTTATGGTGTGTATTTAGGGATAAAGGAATTTGCTGAAAGTACGGAAGAAGGATTTATGGATGAAGTAAGAAAGGTATGTACATACTTGGCGACATCAAGACCGACTGCAGTAAATTTATTTTGGGCGCTTGAAAGAATGGAAAGTGTAGCGACAGATAATGCTCACTTATCAATCTCACAGTTGAAAAATAGATTATTAGAAGAGGCAAAAGAAATTCATAGAGAAGATGAAGAAATTAACCGTCAAATCGGAGTGTATGCATTAACATTATTCCATGATGAAATGGGAGTATTAACGCATTGTAATGCAGGTGCTTTAGCGACGACTAAGTATGGTACTGCGACGGCTCCAATGTATTTAGCGAAAGAAAAAGGATGGAATTTAAAAATTTATTCGGATGAAACGCGTCCTAGATTACAAGGTTCAACGTTAACAGCATTAGAACTGCAGCGAGCGGGTATTGACGTTACTGTTATTACAGATAATATGGCAGCTATGGTCATGTCACAAGGGAAGATTGATGCAGTAATCGTTGGATGCGACCGTGTGGCAGCAAATGGTGATGTAGCAAATAAAATTGGCACATTAGGCGTATCTATTTTAGCTAAATACTACAACATTCCGTTTTATGTAGCAGCGCCAACACCGACAATTGATTTAAAGACATCGACAGGAAAAGAAATTCCGATTGAAGAAAGAGATGCTTCTGAAGTGATTAATCGTTTCGGACAATATTCAGCTCCGAAAGAAAGTAAAGTATATAATCCAGCATTTGATGTTACTCCACATGAAAATGTAACAGCGATTATTACAGAAAAAGGGATTGTAAAGGCACCGTTTACGGAGAATTTAAAAAAGCTATTTCAATAAATAGATAAATATAAAAGTCAGTCATCATAAGCTTCATACTTAGGGGGATGTATATGTTATTACAAAAAGAAAGAGAAGAAATTGTAGCGTATGGAAAGAAAATGATTTCTAGTGGTTTAACAAAGGGGACGGGCGGTAATATTAGTATCTTTAATCGTGAACAAGGTCTTGTTGCGATTAGCCCAAGTGGTTTAGAGTATTATGAAACAAAGCCTGAAGATGTAGTTATATTAAACTTAGATGGTGAAGTAGTAGAAGGAGAGAGAAAACCATCAAGTGAATTAGATATGCACCTTATTTACTATAGGAAGCGTGAAGATATAAATGCGCTTGTGCATACACATTCTCCTTACGCGAAGACGATTGCATCATTAGGATGGGAGCTTCCTGCTGTGTCATATTTAATTGCTTTTGCAGGCCCGAATGTCCGTTGTGCGCCGTATGAAACATTTGGTACGAAGCAATTAGCGGATGCTGCTTTTGAAGGCATGATTGATCGTCGTGCTGTGCTACTTGCAAATCATGGTTTAATTGCTGGTGCAAATAATATAAAAATGGCGTTTACTGTTGCAGAAGAGATTGAGTTTTGTGCTCAAATTTATTATCAAACGAAAAGCGTCGGAGAACCGAAGCTTTTGCCAGAAGATGAGATGGAGAATTTGGCGAAGAAGTTTGAAGGGTATGGGCAGCAGTAGAATGAAACAAAAACACCCTCAAGAAAAGATCTTGAGGGTGTTTGTTACGCTTTTTTTAGTAACAAATACATAAAGTAAGGAGCCCCAATTAAAGCAACGACAATACCTGCTGGGATGCCATTAGGATCAACGATATTTCGTCCAATTGTATCTGCTAATAATAATAGCCATCCGCCGATTAAAAGGGCGATAGGCATGAAGATTTGATGTCTTGGACCTACTAAAGATTTCGCGATATGAGGAGCCATTAATCCGATAAAGCTAATTCCTCCTGTTACGGAAACAGCTGCAGCTGCAAGTGCAACGGCTGCAACTAATAAGTATCTGCGTTCTTTTTCAATTTCAATTCCAACGCCGATTGCGACTGGTTCGTTTAATGCTAAAATGTTTAATCGATTTGCTTTATAGAAAATAAACGGAATTAATACGATTAACCATGGGAGCATTGCTAAAACAAAAATCCAGTCATCTCCCCAAATGTTTCCGGCAATCCATTTTGAAATAAAGTCTACTTTTATACGATCTGCGGATGAAATAAGGACAATCATCGTTCCAGATAGTGCAAATGCAAAACCGATACCGGTTAATGTTAATCGGATTGGCTGAAGTCCAGTTGATTTACTATATGAAAATACGTAAATTAGAACAGCTGTCAGAAATGCTCCGATAAATCCAACTACAGGTAGTAAGTAAAGAAATGAACCTACGTCTATTGGAAAGTATAAAAAGAAAATAGCAACAGCAACACCGGCCCCAGAGTTGATACCAAGAATACCAGGTTCAGCTAAATCATTTCGGGTAATTCCTTGCAGAATAGCCCCTGATAAAGCGAGAGCCATACCAGCTAATAATGTAATGACAATTCTAGGTAGTCTTAAAGAGTATAAAACGAACTCCTCTTTAAAAGTCCCTTGCCCCATTAATGTTGGGAGTAGTCGATCATAAGATAAAGATGCTGAACCAAGTCCCATTCCAACTACAATGGTTGTGATGATTACTATAAGTAAAACGAGTATAATGAGACGCTGTTTTCTTAAAATAGATTGCATCATGAGAATGTTTTTCCTCCTTTACGTACAATGAATAGGAAGAATGGTAACCCTACAATCGCGACAATTGCCGCAACGGGTGTTTCGTACGGAGCGTTAATAGTACGTCCGATTGTATCTGCAAGTAGCATAAAGGAAGCTCCAGCAATTGCTGACATCGGTATAACAAATCGGTAATCTGGACCGACAATTGGGCGTACCATGTGAGGTACCATTAAACCGATAAATGCCATATTTCCAACAAGCGCTACAGATGCACCTGCAAGTAAGATAATAATGATAAATAAAATAGTTTTAATAACAATAATTTTTTGACCTAGTCCAATAGCCACTTCTTCACTGAAACTAAGAACTGTCAATTTTTTTGCTAGTAAGATAGCGATAAAGATACTAATTGAAATGACTGGAATAATAATTTTTAATTGGCTCCAAGTTGTTCCAATTACGCCCCCAGCAGTCCAAAGTGATACATCTTGTGAAATTTTAAAGTAAATGCCAATTCCTTCTGAAATTGCGAGTAGAAATGCTGAAACTGCAGCGCCCGCTAATACAATTCGAAGAGGAGAAAGGCCGCCTTTTTTCACCATACCAATTCCAAATACCATAATTGCGCCAATTGCAGCACCGATAAAGCAAGCTAACGTTAAGTAAAGATAGCTGATGGAAGGGTTGAAAGCAAGTGTTAGTGCAAGCGCAGCATTTGCTCCACCAGAAAGCCCTAACAATCCAGGATCCGCAAGTGGATTTCGTGTTAATCCTTGCATAATTGCTCCGGAAACGGCTAATCCAGCTCCTACAAAAATAGCAGCAACTTCACGTGGTAAACGTATTTCTCGAATAATAGATATTTTGTCTCCTTTAGCGGAGGAAGTGAGTGCTAACCATACATCTTTTATCGAAGTATCTGCAGCACCTAATACCATTGCAACCATAAAAATAAGAAAGAATGCAATTAAGCTTAAAATTAGTTTGTATGTAAAAGCTATAGAACGTGGATTGTCATGATCTTTTGTCATTCGTTTCACATCTTTTCTGTTCATAGAATAAAGGAAGAGGAATTCTTAAATTAAGAATTCCTCATGTTTGTATTATTTACCAAGAAAGCTCTTCTTGAAGAAGTCTAGTTGGAAATCTAATGTAAGTGGGTCATTGAAATAGAATTCCATCATGTTTGCTTCATATACACGATTATTTTTTACTGCTGGGATGTTTTTATATGATTCTGTCTCTTGGAATGAGTTATCAGTATCTTTATTTTTACTTACGATTAAGTAATCACCAGCAAATTCAGGTAATACCTCAGTAGATAATGCGTAGTAACCTTCTTTTAATGCTTTTTCTTTTACTTTTTCAGGCATTTTTAATTTCATTTCTTGGTACAGAATTTCTGTTCCGCGGCCCCAGTTTTCGCCGTATACATAAAGCTGTTTGTTGAAGTTTTCTACAACAGAAACTGTTGCATCTTCACCGATTTTTGCTTTAATTTCTTTACCAGCTTCTTGTGCACGTTTCTTGAAGTCATCAACCCAAGTTTTTGCTTCTTTTTCTTTGTTTAATAACTTACCAATTTCTAAATGCTGTGTTAAGTAATCAACTTTTCCGTAAGTGTATGTTACAGTAGGAGCAATTTTCTTTAACTTATCGACATTTTTAACATTTGATAAACCAATGATTAAATCTGGATTTAGTTCAGCGATTTTTTCAACATTTTCATCTGATACTTCAGCAACATCTTTAAGTTTACTATCAAAACGTGGGTTTTGTTTAGACCATGAATCTACCCCAACAAGATTTACACCTAATGACATTACGTTACCAGCGAATGATGATAATACAACAACGCGTTTTGGATTTGCAGGAACTTCTACTTTACCATTTTCAGATTGGTATGTAATTGTTTCTGATTTACTATCTTTTGCATCGTTCTTTTTGTCTGTAGAGCCATTGCTACAAGCACTCATAACAAGAACGAAAAGAACTGTTAGTGAAATAAATAACTTTTTCATCGTCTTTCTCCTTTAACATAGATGATATGTGTATACAATAATTTGTTTAACTGTAATCTTTTTGAAAGAGTAGTGGTAAAGCAAAATAATTTATTAAAAATCTTGAATATGAGATTTTATAATATAGTATTAACCATATTAATGAAAGAAGATGTAATCTCAAATTTGCTAATTATTAACAAAATGATAATGATTATCACTATTGATTCTTTAAATAATATAATTTTATATAGGTGTATTGTCAATAGTAATTTTGATTGTAAATTTTGCGGAAACAGGTTATATTTTATTGAGAATGATAATCAATGATTAATAGCTGAGGAGTGAGCACGAATGAATCGAGAAGAATTGTTTGATGTAACCGTGATAGGCGGAGGACCTGCAGGGCTTTATTCAGCTTTTTATAGTGGACTCAGAGAAATGAAAACGAAAATAATAGAATTTCAACCACATTTAGGTGGAAAAATACATGTGTATCCGGAAAAAATGATTTGGGATGTAGGAGGACTATTGCCAGTTACAGGTGATAAGTTAATTGAACAACTTGTACAGCAAGGGTTAACATTTAAGCCGGAAGTTGTATTAGATACAAAAGTAGAATCGATTATTCGTAATCAAGATGGTACTTTTACATTAAAAACAAGTACTGGCGAAGAACACTTTTCAAAAACAGTTATCGTCGCAACAGGAAGTGGTATATTGAAACCGCAAAAGTTATCTATTGAAGGTGCTGAGCGATTTGAAGTATCGAATTTAAATTATACAGTTAAATCTTTAAAGCGTTTCAAAGGTAAAACAGTTATTATTTCCGGTGGAGGCAATTCTGCTGTTGATTGGGCAAATGAATTGGAACCAATTGCGAAAAAAGTGTATGTAACCTATAGAAAAGAAGAATTATCTGGTCATGAAGCACAAGTAAAACAACTTATGAACAGCTCAGCGGAGTGTTTCTTTAATACATCGATTACAAAATTAATTGCTGGTGATAATCATGAAGCGATCGAATATGTAGAATTAACAAATCATGAAACAGGTGAGGTTTCTCACTTACCTATTGATGAAGTTATTATTAATCATGGATATGAACGCGACATTACATTATTAGAAAATAGTGAGTTAGACGTTGCAATTATAGATAATTATTATATTGCAGGTAATGCAAATAGTGAGTCTTCAGTAGATGGATTATATGCTGCTGGAGATATTTTAAAGCATGAAGGGAAACTACACTTAATTGCAGGTGCATTCCAAGATGCTGGAAATGCTGTGAATAAAGCAAAGCAATTTATCCAACCAGATGCAAGTGAGTACGGAATGGTTTCTTCTCATAATGAAGTATTTAAGAAGAGAAATCGCGAACTGATTAAGCAGATGATGAAATAATAAGGAACAAGTATACCCCCACATACTTCTCTATTCAAATGGATGAGAGATGTACGTGGGGGTTTTCCTGTTTACTATATTTTCAATCATTATAATGACACCGGTTTCATCAGTTCATATGATATGAACATTTTTATTGGTAAAGCATCTTAGAAAACAATTTAGCTATGTTTTGCTTACGCAGAACATGGCTAAATTACGCTGTCCCTTTAGCGCGTTCATTAGGAAATGGCATATTTAGTATAGAAGCAATATATTGTTTTCCATGTTTTCGAGCCAATGATTCTAATATTTGACGGACGCGTTTTGTAAGATGGCCTTGTTTTTTGATGGCTTCACAATATGCGTCATAGAAAGCATATTTAGCCCAAAGGAAATCATCTTGTTGGAATAAGAAATGATTTTTGTACCATTCACCAATTGTATGATAACAATTGTTTTCATGTATTGCTGTGCTTTGAGAAAGAAAACGATCAGATAAAGATACATTCAAATGAGAAATTGTGTTTTCTGTTTCAACTTGTAGTGTTTTTTCTAACATTGTAATGATGTGACGAGTAGCCATATGTTAACTCTCCTTTGTGTAAATGGGTAATACCATTCTATATTTAAAAAATTCTTACTATATAATACTATACAATATATGGAATGCATCTACCTGCTTTTTAAACTGCATTTACAAAATCTTTTTTATTTGTTTACAAAAATAAAGTAAAGTAAGATACAGTATAGATGAAAAAATAATAAAGGAATGAACGCATTGTATATAACAGTAGAAGAGACTGCGGAGTATTTGAATTTACCAAAATCGTATATTGAAGAGTTAATTCAGCAAAAGAAAATTCGTGCGCTATTCGATGGAGAGCAATATTTAGTAAATAAAGAACAATTCAATACGCATTTAGAACAAATGGAGAAATATAAGCAGTTAGTGGAAGAAATATTAAACGAACCAATTCCAGAAGATATGGATGTTAAAGACGAAGACTAAACTTTGGGAAATCCCGTATGAAGATATGCAGAAATGTATCTTCATACGGGATTTTTTGTCTAAAGGTATCGAAAGCCTAATGGGCATGCAGAATTCCTTATGTTTTTGATAGGTAGTAGTCTACCATGTTAAAAGCATATTTTTTTCTAGCTAGGACAAACATAGAGAACGTAACCTGTACAGATACATATACTATCAGTGCAAAAGCTTATAAATTAATGGAAGGGGTTTTCTCGTGAGTTTATTTCATTGTGATTTTCTGAAAGACTTAATTGGATCTTTTGTGAGAGTAAACAGGGGTGGTCCAGAATCTCAAAAAGGGACAATAGTCGCAGTATGTTCGGATTACTTTGTATTAAAGAATGAAAAAGGAGAGCTCTATTACTATCAGATTCGTCATCTGAAAAGTGTTACAAAAAATGCGAAAGATTGTAAAGCAGATGATTGCAGATGGTTGGAATGTGAAGATGACTTTGAAAAGTTACTTCAAAGCTTCAAATATTGCTGGGTAAAAATTAATCGTGGTGGCCCAGAGAAAGTTGAAGGTATTTTACAAGATGTTTCTTGTGAATTTGTGACATTGATTGTAAAAGAAGAAGTTATATTAGTTGCAGTATCTCATATTAAGAGTGTCACAGTAGCTTGTAGAGATAGTGAAGAAAGCGACAGTGAAAGCAACAGTGAAAGCAATAGTGAAAGTGATAATTCGAGTCGAGCTCGCGCACAAAGACAGTCAAGTAGAGGAAGATAATAAGAAAGGAGGATACAAATTTGGAAAGTATATTATGCTGTGAGCAAATTAAATGCTTAGTCGGTGAGACTGTAAAAGTAAATCTTCGTGGACCAGAGAGTCGAGTGGGGGTACTTGTATCGTTAGGGAGAGATTACCTTACATTACAACTTCCTCTTGGTGAATTAGTATATTACCAATTGAAACATGTGAAGAGTCTAGCTAAGAAAGTGAAAGAAAGTAAATGTGGCGATTGCTATGTTTCATGTTTCTGCTCTGAGGATGATACTTTTGTCGATATATTACGTGATTTGAAGTATAAGTGGGTAAAGATAAATCGTGGCGGTCCTGAGTGTGTGGAAGGATTATTAAGTGAAGTGCATGAAGAATGTATTACACTAGTAAACGGCGATGAAGTCATTTATATCATTAATTATCATATTAAGAGTGTGAGTCAAGTAGTGAAATGTAAAAAGAATGAAGATGAATAATGTTTAATAAATAAGAGGGGCATTATGAGGGAAAGAGAAGAACAATTCCTTATTTCGATAGTATGAAAAGGAATTACTTACTATTAATACAAAACATTGCCCTGATTATTTTTTTTGAAACGGAAGATAGGAAAGCTGATATTTATAGGAAGGAGGATATAGATGAATGAGTTGAATAAAAGTATTGGAGAAAATATATATGTTAAATTAATCGGTGAAAAAAGATTTAAAGGCGTATTAATTGATGTAGGAAATGATATTGTTGTTCTTTACAATGGACAAGATTACGTATATATATCGTTATATCATGTACAATACTATAAATTTTTAAGACCATATGACGAAGAAATATCAAAACCAGATGTTGATTCTGTAATTAAGAGGGAATCCCCTTCAATTTCTTTGAGAAAAGTATTAAGTACTTCTAAAGGGATTTTTACAGAAGTTTATGTAGCAGGAAATGCTCCAATACATGGTTATGTTACAAGTGTGATGAACGATTATATTGTTTTTTATAGTCCGGTTTATAAAACGGTATATATATCTTTAAAGCATTTAAAATGGTTAATTCCGTATAAAGAGAACCAAGTACCGTATGCCCTCAATAAAAATGAACTCCCCGTAAATCCGTTAAATATTACGTTAGCTAGAACGTTTGAAGAACAGCTTATTAAAATGACAGGGAAAATTATGGTGTTCGATTTAGGTGAGGAGTCCAATAAAATTGGAAAAATGGCGAAAATTGATGAAGGTCATATTGAAATATCAAAAGCACGTGATGCAAAAATGTATGTGAATATTCAACATGTAAAATCCGTCCATTGTCCGTAGATTAGTTGGAAGGGCTGGCTTTTTCTTTTATATGCAGAAGAAAAGGTCGAGCCTATTTATTTAGTTTAATTTGGATATGAGGGGAAAAATGAATTGAATATAAATATATTATAGTGGAATCTTGTTTTGAAGAATTTGCACTAATTTATAAAGAAATGTGTACGAGCTATCTTTTATGTATTCAATTTATTTTTTGAGGAGGAGCTGCTCAATTAATTTATTAAAGGGGTTTTGTTTGTGGAGCAGTTTCCGAATTCGTTATCAATTACATTGCTTGGTAGTGCTGGTGGAGCAGCAAAAGCAGTTTTAGCAATTTTAAATCAAGCGATAGCAAATGAAAAAGATCCAATTTATGAAGTATTAAAGAATGCCAAATTTCATTTGGTGGATATAAAGCAAAAAGATAGGACTTATTATGATGAGTTGTTTTCGAATTTGAAAAGTCAATTATATTTATATGAAATAAACCTTCAAAATGTAGTGGAATTTAAACAACATTTAAAAGAAAAAAGAACGAGTGTTGTGATTGATGTTTCAGGGGCAGATACAATTAGAGTATTAAGCTGCTGTAATGAACTAGGAATTTGTTATATTAACTCAGCCTTGGAAAATGAGGCAGTAGATCAGGACGATAGCTTAATCGGCTTTCAGCTTACGGAAAGATATACAAGGTTTGAGAAGGAGAAAGAGAAATTTACAAATACAAAAGCGATTATAGGTTCAGGTATGAATCCAGGTGTTGTTCAATGGATGGTTGTTGAGCTTATGAATGAACGACCAAATGAAAGGCCAAGAGCATGTTATATTGTAGAACATGACACGTCGTTTTTGAATGATACAGCACTTATAACGCCACATACACTTTATGCTTCATGGGCAGTAGAGCGATTTTTAGATGAAGCAATCTGGAGTTATCCGATGTATATGAGTCATCATCGTCCTCTTTACTTTTATGAAGATGTATATGCTTCAGAGTATAAAGTGAAGTTAGGAGAAAAAGAATTCTATGGTTGTTTAATGCCACATGAGGAAGTATTAATTTTAGGGAAAAATTTTAATATGGAAGTTGGTTTTCTTTACCGAATTAATGAGTATACAACAAATATAATTAGACAGAACTTAGATCAAGTAGAAGATTTATGGAACTGGAATCGTAAAGTATTTAATCCAGCGGAAGAAGAGGTTGCTGGAGAAGACCTGGTCGGTGTGTTACTCGTTTATGAAAATAGTGAGACATATATGTATAATGTGATGAATAGTAGCCAAGTTTTTCGTAAATATAAAACGAATGCAACGTATTTTCAGGTAGGGTGCGGGATTTATGCAGGCTTGTGCAGTATACTTTTAGATCAATTTGAACAAGGTGCTTATTACGTCGAGGAGTTGTTATTAAATACAGAAAGTAAGTACGGTGAATATTTAAATTTATATATGAAGGATTTTGTAGTAGGGCATAATAATTTTACGGATGGATTGTTACATGATAGGGTAAGGTGGATGTAAATTTTTACCAAAAGGAAGGAGAACTCTCCTTCCTTTTAGTATTATAAGGTTAAATATTGCCCTGAAAGCAATTTCATACTTATAATTTAAGGAGATAACATATAAAACGTTATTTTTTGTATTGATCATGAGGAGTATTCATATGAACAAATTGAAAAGCTTAATTTATGAAGAAAAAGAAGCTTTAAAAGTATTTTTATTGTTATTCTATATTATATTTTTTTTATATGACGTTATTTATTACTTTGTGTATCCGGCTATGGACATTAATGGTGCAAGGATAGGATGGCCAGAAGGTGGTATGGGGATAGGGGTTTATATATTAGTAATATCTTTATTTCCTATTTCAGTATATCTTCAAAAAAAAGGTTATGTATATTTTGTGAAATATTTGTTTTTAATTGGGTATATGTTTATTGATATCATAAATAATTTAATGATTTATTTAAACAGTAATCGTGTTTTTGAAAATGGAAATATGGTTGAAATATTGTTAATTTTATTTGCGCCGATATTTGTGAATAGAAAGTATTTTTACTTAGTTTCCTTTAGTGTAATTGGAAAGTATGTATTTTTCACTTTGATATTACAAGATATTAAAGTTGTGATTCCACTTGTTTTATGTATATTCTTTTTTATTATTTCACATTCTTTATTAAAACGATTTCAATCTTATGTAAGAACAGTGGTTGAAATGATGAACAATATGAAAGAGACGGAAAATTTAGCAGTGATTGGGACTATGTCTACAACGATTGCCCATGAAATTCGAAATCCGCTAACAGCGTTAAAAGGGTTTACGCAAATGCAAAAAGAAAGAAACCCAACTGATACGATGAGCTACAACATTATGCTACAAGAAATTGAAAGGATTAATGGATTTGTTAGTGAATTGATGTTGTTAGGAAAACCAAAGCCAACAAATTATGAAAGATGTAATATACGAGCCATCCTTCTATATGTTGTGCAGCTAATGGAAAGTTATGCAACGCAATATAGAGTTAAATGCCATTTACAAGTAGATGGGAATTTACCGGCTATAAACGGTGATGATAAGCAATTAAAACAAGTGTTATTAAATATCATTAAAAATGGAATAGAATCAATGCCAGAGGGTGGAGAAATTCATATCCGTGCATATCAAAAAACGCAAGGACATTTGTGTATTTCTGTCGAAGACCAAGGATTTGGTATAGAGAATGAGAAATTAGGAAAAATCGGCAAGGCTTTTTACACAACAAAGGAGAATGGTACAGGACTTGGATTAATGATTACATATAAAATTATTAAGGAACATCAAGGAAGTATCACAATTCAAAGTAGTGTAGGAGTAGGAACGAAAGTAGAAATTTTTCTGCCGACCGTTTAATGTATTGGGAGAAAAGATTTTTCAGAAAAGTGTTCTTGTTGTGTAAATATAAACATTTTATAAAATGTTTCAAGAAGGGTTTTTTTTATAAAATACTTCGTTTATAATGGAGGAAAATATCGACATGAGATTGGTTGCTCATGTAACGGTTCAGTAGTGTTACGAAAAGATAAGAAGGGGTGCACGCGCATCCTTTTTTCTATGCAGATATTATGAAAGAGGTGGTATGATGGAATTAACATTAAATTCGACTGTATGTTTACATACAATTCAATTTCGAAAAGAGCAAAAGAATTATATTGTAAAAGATACAATTACAGGAGAAAAATATGAAATGCCGCCACTTTGGATTGATGCACTAGCAATGATGCGTGACGGTTTTTTATTGGGTGAAATTGAGGAGAAATTAAAAGAAGAGTATCCAGCTGAAGAAGTAAATATGTTAGCGTTCACGAGGCAATTGTTAGAGTTGGAACTTGTTGAAATGGTAGATGGTGAAGAGATAGCTTGCACAAAGAAGAAAGAGATTGATTGTTTAGCTTGGGTACGTCCTCGTGTGGAACAATTCTTTCTTAATTTAAATAGAAAATATAGAAGCAAAGGTCAGTAATGACCTTTGCTTTTTTTGTAGCTCCATTTAAAAAATAACAGCAAATGCTCTTGCGAAAGCACCGTCACTATTTTTAATTTTTAAAGGTGCTGCTGAGAAAAAGAAACGTTTTGCTTCGATAGCATCTAGATTTGTTAAGTTTTCAATTAAATAAATATTATTCCCTAATAATATGTGATGAATCGGTGATGTTTCTGTTGTAACTTCATCAGGAGAAATGAAATCTAAACCGATAGATTTTACTTTTAATTGAACTAGTTCTTCAGCTAATTCTTCAGAAAGATAAAATGCTTCTTTCTCATAAGCTTCTGTATTCCATTTAGTGGATAGATTGGAATGAAAAATAACAATATCACCTTCTTTTATGTCAGTATTATGCAATACTGCCTTAGGTAATTTTCGCTCTTGAATATGTGTTACATCTATAAGAACAGCTTCGCCTACAAATTGATCTAGCGGTAATTGATCAATAGTTGTTGCTCCTGAAATAAAATGCGCAGGAGCATCACAATGCGTGCCAACATGAACGACAGAATGAAAATCTGTAACTTGATAGCCTGCTTCTTCAACGCTTGTAACAGCTTCTAGTTGTATTTTAGGTGTTCCAGGAAATTGAGACATATTATTTTCAAATGTTTGCGATAGATCAATTACTTTCATTTTACATACCTCCAATATATGTTTTTCAAATAATAAAAAGCTCATCCTTCAGTATCAAGAAAGATGAGCTTTACATGCTAGTTGAGTTTTATCTTCCAAAATGCAATGCATTTTGCAGGAATTAGCACCTATTCAGTTTGTATAAACTGAGGTTGCTGGGCTTCAAAGGGCCGGTCCCTCTGCCTCTCTTGATAAAGAAGTATTCAGTTTTTAAAATCGGAATTTTCCGATAGTTAAATTGTAATTCATTTCCTTTTTGCGTGCAATATAAAATAGGTATTCACCCAAATAAAGCTGCTCGCATATTGTAGCTTATGTAAATAGAATGCTGCGAAGGAGTGAGTGCAGTGACAGGAAATGTACTGAATTACTATGCTGGTGGTAATACAGCTAGGGGATTTCACAATTTATACGAAGAGAATTTAAAAGGATTAGACAGATTATTTATCTTAAAGGGTGGCCCAGGAACGGGAAAATCTTCTTTAATAAAGGCAATAGGTCGTGAATGGGTTGGAAAAGGATACGATATTGAATTTTTACATTGTTCTTCTGACAATAAATCGGTTGATGGTGTAATTATCCCAAAATTAAAAGCAGGAATTGTTGATGGGACATCGCCGCATGTTATTGAGCCAAAAATGCCAGGAGTTGTTGAAGAGTATATAAATTTAGGAATTGCTTGGGACTCAGATAAACTAAGGAAGCAGAAGTTAGAAATTGAAAGATTTGTTTCAGAAGCAAGCAAAGCTTTTCAGTCTGCTTACGCACGTTTTAAAGAGGCATTGGTTATACATGATGAGTGGGAGAAGATATATATTGATAATATAGATTTTAATAAAGCAAATGAACTAACCGATCAGCTAATCCAGAAATTATTTGCAGATAAAGGCGGGAGACAATCGCTTGTAAAACATCGTTTTTTAGGAGCTGCTACACCGAAAGGGGCAGTTGATTTTGTTCCTAATTTAACAGAAGGGTTACCACATCGTTATTTTATAAAAGGGCGCCCAGGCTCTGGAAAATCAACGATGCTCAAAAAGTTAGCTAAGGCAGCTGAAGAAAAAGGGTTTGAAGTTGAAGTATATCATTGCGGATTTGACCCGAATAGTCTTGATATGGTTATCGTAAGAGAATTAGGCTTTGCAATTTTTGATAGCACCGCACCACATGAATATTTTCCAAGTCGCGAGGGTGATGAAATTATTGATATGTATGCCCTTATTGTTACGCCAGGGACGGATGAGAAATATGCGAAGGAAATTCGTGATGTTTCCATTCAATATAAAGCAAAAATGAATGAGGCGATGTCTTTCTTAGCGAAAGCAAAATCGGTTCGTGATAAATTAGAACGAATTTATATTGCTGCTATGGATTTTTCAATAGTAGATGCATATAAAGATGAGATTCAAAAAGAGTTTGAACGAATTGCTACTACTGTAATCGAAAAGCAACAATAGATGTTCCGTTTTGCTGTCAGTAATTTCTGACAGTTTTTTTAGTATGTAGTAAAATTAGTAGTGTATTTGTCGAATTTCCAAGGAAATAATCAAAAAATAGAGGTGTTATGAAATGAGAGAGAAAATCGAGTTGGAGTTAGAAAGAATTGAAAAAGAGAATGATGTGAAAATTTTATTTGCGGTAGAATCAGGGAGTCGTGCTTGGGGGTTTCCATCGAAAGATAGCGATTATGATGTTAGGTTTGTTTATATACATCCGGTAGAATGGTATTTATCAATTCATGATAAACGAGATGTAATTGAATATCCAATTAGTGATGATTTAGATATAAGTGGTTGGGATATTAGAAAGGCATTGCAACTATTCGCGAAGTCGAACCCAGCTTTACTTGAGTGGATTCGATCACCAATTTTTTATTCGAAAAACTCTAATTTTCCAGAACTACTTCAACAGATGAGTGAGAAGAATTTTGATCCAAAAGCAACGATATATCATTATTTACATATGGCGTCGAAAAATTATCGTGAATTTTTGCAAGGTGAGAATGTAAAGCTGAAAAAGTACTTTTATGTATTACGTCCCATTTTAGCTTGTAAGTGGCTAGAAGAGAAAGCAACTTTACCTCCTGTAGAATTTGACCGATTGATTACAGAATTATCATTAGAACGTAGTGTATTAGATGAAATTGAAAAGTTGTTAATAAAGAAAAAAGCAGGTACTGAATTAGATGTTGGATTGAAAATTAAGGTGCTAAATCAATTTTTAGAAGAACAAATTCATTACTATCAGCAGTATGTAAAAGGAATTGAAAAGGGATCAGGGATCGATATTGAGAGTTTAAATACATTGTTTCGAGATACGTTGTTTGAAGCATATGAAAAAGAGCACAAGTAAGTGAACTGCACCTCCAATTGTTAGACACAGTCTAACAATTGGAGGTGCAGTTTTTCTATGGCTAAATT
>NZ_JBMDKC010000074.1:0-27837 GCF_057809515.1 Bacillus sp. FG16 | reverse complement strand
ACCAGTGATAGGGCGTTGTTTTTGCCGAAATCACTGGTTTTTTGATGAAAAAAATACCAAAAAAATACTTGATAACTTTACAAAAACATACTATACTTTATTTAAACTTTACAAAATCATCAACAAGAGTTTATGAGGAGGTATCTTGAAATGACGAAAGGAGGACGACAACCTGGAGCGAAGGAACCCATTCGATCATTAGAAAAAATCAATGAAATGAAAGATTGGTTATTACGTCACTCAACGTATCGAAACTACTTTTTGTTTTATTTCGGTATTAACACAGGATTACGAATTAGTGACATTTTACGTTTACGGGTCAAAGACGTCAGAGGAAAAGAAATGATGAAATTAAAAATGGAGAAAACAGAACATACCGTTGAAGTGTTTTTGAATCCCGTTTTACAGCGGGAAATTGAGAAATACACAAAAGTAATGGCAGATTCTGACTGGTTGTTTCCTAGTCGTGTTGGAGATAAACCGATTACGAGACAGATGGCAGATTCCATCCTGCGAAAAGCTGCAGTTGCTTGTGGGATCGATAAAGATCATTGGGGAACGCATAGTATGAGAAAAACATTTGGATATCATTACTACAAACAAGAAAAAGATGTATACGCTTTAATGAAACTTTTTGGACATCAAACACAATCCGAAACATTACGATACATTGGAATTGAACAAGATGAAATGAGAAAAACAATGGATCGTTTCACACTCTAAAACCAAGGAGACGCAAATATGAAAGAAAATCCTAGAGAATTTGTTTTATCAAATTGGAAAAGAGGAATCAGAAGACCTGCTTTACAAAAAGAAGGAATAATTTTCGTTTTGGATGATTTTTTGAATCTGGCATATGACAATTTTTATCGGGTAACTAAACAATGCGGAAGCACAGGTACATTGGCATATCGGACTTGTCAATTGCATTATTCTGGTGATGGTTACAAAGCGTATATGTGGATTGAATCGTATTTTGATTTGATGAAAGAAAAGAAATTTTGCCCCATGTTTGTTGATATTGTTTGCTCAAAGGATTATAAAGGCTTAATGACAGGGTAGCTACTCTAATCCGCAGAATAATTCCCATTAAAAGTAAAATCCGATTACATATTTTAAAGCATGTAGTACTTCATTAAAAGTCATTCAATTTTTTGCTGTTTATAAACATAAGTTATGACACCTGTCTACATACTGATATTACAGCATTCCAAAAATAGAGCCAAAACTTTAGAGTTATGAATCTTTTTGTAAAAAGCAAACATTTATGTTAATGATAAACCTATATTTTTTACTATAACTGGAAACCATCTTGCGGACCACAGCAGCTACCCTGTCACTAAGCCATAAAGAAGATTTGAAATGGATGTTTGGAAGGTCTTACAGTATTGCAGAAGATTTTAGGTTACTACAAGCACTAGGAGAAGATGCAGTGAGGCAAGATAATGCGGCCTATATCATTGCAGCACTCGAAAAATTGGAAGGGTTGCTGCATGCACAAGGTATTTTATTTAGACAGATTAATTCTAATGATATGAAACTTGAAGTATAGGATTGCGAAATGAAAATAAAAGAAAAAGCCCTGGCTTGGTCGGGAAACTTCGACAGGACTTTTTCTAGTACGAAACTCTTGATAACTTAGAAAGGATGATTTGTGTTGACAAAAAACCTTTTAAGAATCAAAAGTGGTGAGTCCATTTTAACATACCCTCACCACAAATTAAAACCTCTCAAAAAATTTTACAATCTCATTTCAGAAAATTATAAAAAGTTAAATGTTTATTTTGGTATTGAAGAAAATATCTCCGATCAAATTTTATTTTACGGTTTTTATACTGTATGTATTTTTATGCTCCTTTTCACTTGTCTCATTGCAGGAACTCTATACGGATTTTAAAAAGAGGGATAACAAATGACAAAAATAAAAGAATCAGATTTGTGAGGAAGCCTATATTTTCGATTTCAATCAGAAGAAAGGGGACGGAACAATGGTTCAAAAAGTTAAAAGTACAACGCAATTTGTTGGATTGGTATTATTGAGCGCTTTAATCGCTGTTAGCTTAGTAAATTAATTGGCTGTAATTTTTTAAGCAAAGGAGAATGAAAAATGAAAATACCAGTAATCGCATTTAAGGCTAAAAATAAAGAAAATAGATATTTATGTGATGGTCCCGATTGTGGGGATTGGACAGATGAGCATTTAGATACTCAAGTATTTACAGATGCGTTGTTTGTCATACGAAATGATTTAAAAAAGCCAACCGAAGAGGATTTGCAAAACTTTTACAAATTTATAGCAAGTTTGCCTATGTCTATTGAAGAGGAATTTATTAAAAATAATTATGATCCGGTGGAAGTTGAATTAACACCAGAGGAATTAAAAATTATTCGTGAGCGTAATGAATGGTAGATGAGATTCTTAGGGAGAAAAGGAGGAATTTTTGATAATGAAATCTGTGAAGGTTTTAAAAAGTGAAGAACTGGAAATTGGTACAGCTGATAAACTTGGTAATTCATTAAAACAATTTGATTTTGTGGTAACAGAGGACGATTTTGAAGGGGTTAGTATCTGTCAAATTCTCTATAACGGGGTCACAAAAGAATTTGTTGCAATGAATTCCGCAGGATGGTGGGTACCATATAAAGATTTGGGTATAACACAAAAATTAAATGATGTGATTGCTAGGGAGTTTTTCGGATTAGAAAAATGTGGTGATTATTGGGGGAAAGATAATACGCCATTTGTAAACATGCACATTGAATATTTCGATGCAATTCATGAATCTGATTTGATCTTAGAAAGACTAGGTAGAAAGTATGACATTTTTACTATGAAGGAACGAGGTTGCTGGTACCTTACAGTGGATGGAAAAATATATACGGAAGAGCGTTTAGGGATAGTGGTATGCTTGGCGGCTATTAATACAGTGAGAAAGTCGGTGTAATAGTTTCCTGGAGGTGAATAAAGTGTACGTGTTTGATGTGTATTACAAAGTTAATGGAAAAGAACATAAAAAATCTTGGTTATTAGCATGGCCCGAAGAAGGTTTTCAGATGAAGAATGAAGTCCAAGATATATTGAATGAAGAGTATAAAGAAAGCGTGACAGTCATAGAAACTGATTTAGAAGAGTTTTAGGATTATCTAGATTAAAATAAAACGAAAATTCAGTCTTATTGTAGAGAGGGGATAATTAAAATGATAAATACTGTATTAGATGAGCAAATAGTTTATGCGGGGAAAATACCTCAAATAAATAAAGTGAAAAAATTTATTATCTCATTAGAACCTAAGCAATATAGCACATTGGAAGGATTAGCATACTATGGTGAGGATTTGAATGAAATAGCTTCTGAATTAATACGAGAAGGGGTAGAGTTTTCATATATGGAAGATATTCCGGTACATGAGTATCAAGCGTATGAACATTTTGTAGAAATTGAGTTACCGTATTTCGAACAACAAATACTGAATGAATTAGCTTTAAGACATGGTTGCTCAGCTAGGAAGATGGCGTATACAGTATTAAATTTCATGTTAAAAGCACAGTAAAAACACCCTATACAAAGGCATAGAGTGAATTTACAATAGGTATTCTGTTGGCAAATGATTTTTAACTAAAGGAATTTAGTCTGGTACACTAAATTCCTTCTTTAATGTTATAACAAATAAAGAATATAATTCAATAAATTTCATACTTTCTTTCAAAAAAAGGGGAGTGCATCATGAAGAACATCTTGGTTTGTTATGATTCGCAAACAAGAAATGTAGAACGTTTTATTTCTAAATTAGGAATGAAAGCAATCAAAATAAAGGAAAATATGAAAATAGAAGATGATTTTATTTTCGTTACGTATACAACGGGATTTGGGCAAGTTCCAGAGAGAACATTGGGTTTCTTAAAAAGGAATCACAATAGGCTATTGGGCGTGGCTGCAAGTGGGAACCGTAATTGGGGCCAAAACTTTGCGAAGAGTGCGGATATAATTGCAAACATGTACAAAGTACCTATAATTCATAAATTTGAGCTATCGGGTATGGAGCAAGATGTAAAAAGCTTCATAAGAAGTATAGATTTGTTGTTATGTTATCCTTAGATGTATACTTCTAACTAGGAAGGATGGGATCAGAGTGTCTACAGAACCAAAGGTAATACAAGATTCATTGAAAAAACAATACAGTGAAGAATATAAGACGCTACAAAGAACGTGGCATGGCATAGATCAAGAATTATTTTATACTTGTCGTTTAGCATATTGGACACAATGGGTATCATTCCACATTGAGCATTGCACATGGCTTTTAAAAGGGAGAATGAAACAACCAAAGCGACAAGAATGTATAAAACAACGTCAATACTTATATGATTTGAAACATAAAGCTTTTAGTTTGTTGGTCCAAAGTAAATATGCGCAATTAAAAGCATTTATACCGCCTTTTCACCGAGAATTATGTGATGAGCATAAAATGAAAATTGGGAAGCAACCAGTGCATTACATGCTAGAAAAAATGTACAAAGAGGTAAAAGAATGCCCTAAGTGTTGTGAGGGAAAAGAACATTATTACTCTTTATATGCTGTTGAGGTTAAGCATGAGGAAACAAATACTTTCTTTTTATTTCACGTACCGTACTTTAAAATCAAAGATATGGTCAAAAAAGATATTAGTACACTTCCAAAGCTTAAACGTTATTCGCTAGATATTGGCGTTACAGAAATTTCAAATGTAAAAAGAGTTCCCGATGCATTTAGTTATAAGTTAACAGTCAAAAAATTTAAAGAAAATTTGGATGCTCTTTCAGAGCTTATTAATAAAGATAAAAAACCAATTACGTTAAATAAACCAAAAGTATTAGGGAATACGAGATACAAAGAGAAAAAGAAATAAGCACCTATATAGGTGCTCTTTTTTGAGGTTTTTTCGAATATTCATAGCAATGGTTTGCTAATAGGATGATGTATAGTGGCAAACTATTACTATTGTTATGTATGATACATTCCACAAAAAAATTACAAAAAAGTTGCAATTTTTATGGTCATATTAATACATATGCACAAAGTTTATGACATATGCACAAATTATTGTGATTACGTATAGCGCTTTGGGATTTTGTCCATAATTACGGGTAAAGGCATAGTGAAAGGGATGTACATAAACAATGTGGGGAAAACCGAAGAAAAAAACAAAGTTAGCAAGATGGCTATTTGAACGCGGTTTGGAGCAAAAGGATCTGATAAGTGCTAGTGGAGTAAGTCGCAATACAGTTTCTAGGGCGTGTAATGAAAAAGACTATATTCCTAGTCCACAAGTGATGAGGAAATTAATTAAGGCTATCAGAAAGCATGATTCAAAGGTTGATATTAATGATTTTTGGAGTATGTAAGTTTCACAGAAAAAGAGCTAGAACTTTCTAGCTCTTTTGTTATGCTATTTGATTTTGATTTTAATACCACCTTTGGATGATTGTGAAGATATAGGGGATTTTTCGATAGGAGAAAACATGTTTATTAAACTATGGATATTCGGTACTTGAACTACTTTTATATATTCGCTTTTGATTTGATAATGCGTATCGGTAATCATAAGAACGATAGGGAATATTTTTTTATTTGGTCGTTGCCAGTGGAATTGTTGCCAAATGTCGGATAAATAAAACTGTTCATAGCGCTCTATTTTAGAGTGCATAACTTTGTCACTGTACTGATTGCGCTGAATTTCGATCATGAATGGGGTGTTACGGAATAAACAAAACATATCACATTCAATTGTTCCTTTTTGCCCAAATTTCGGTTCGATTAACACATTAGAAGGGGTATCGTATTTTGTTAATTCTATATAGGTATCAACAATGGATAGGAAGTGGAAAATTTTTTGGCTGTTGTCTTTTATTTTTGAGTCATATGGTGCGTAGACATAGGGCTGAAAAGATTTATAGGGACGGATATAGTTTCGATCTTGAAGGCGTTTCAAAACTAAATTACAGTTTGACACGGGATTTTTTAAATGTGAAAAGTGTAACGTAATAATCTGATCTCGACTCATAACACGGAAACGAATTAGGTCGTTTAAAATTGCTTTATCACGCTTATTCATGGGACTAATCCTCCATTAATCCAAAGATAGTATTTGGATCGTTTTCTTTGCTTATATGGGAACAGTCGGGGCCTTTGGTATCATCTTTTCGCTTAAAGGGAGATAGTAGTTTTTTTGCTTCTTCTACAGATAAAAAGGGAGCTTGAACCTCCTGGAGACTATCAGCATCTATTTTAAATACCATTCGTCCGGGCTCATCAGAGGGGATGTTTTCAGCGCCGGGAGTACCGCTTATATCGCTGTTCGTTTTATCTTCTGAACGAAAACCAAGCCTAGCGTTTAGAATCGCGCGTATGGCTGTATCTAGGCTCTTATTACAAGGGCGTTGCATAGACAAAATAAGAAACATCCCGTAGGCCCTTCCCAAACACGCATATTGTAACAAGTCCTCTGTAATTTCTTTTTCTTTTTTTAATACAATTACCTCATCAATTACAAGTACAATGAATCCTGGTCTTTCAGATGCTGGAATGTCATTAATGTGACTTACACCGTATTTTTTTAATAAATTACCGCGTTTATCAAGTTCAGCCATTAGCTTTTTCATAATAGGTTTAAATTGTCCTGGAGTATCGCAAACAGTTTTTACATGTTCGATTTTTTCAAAAATGTGAAATTCACTTTTTTTTAAATCAACTAGGTACATTTCAAGTTCATGAGGTTTTTTCATTAAAACCCATGTTGTTAAAATAGTACGCAACATAGAACTTTTTCCGCTACCTGGCACACCGCTAATTAGTGTATTTGGGGATGTAATGAGGGAGTATTTAATCCATTGGTTATATTTGTTTTGACCAACAATAACCGGTAATAGTTCATTACGCACTAGAAGCTCATTAAAGCTGTAATTTACGCTTTTCATACGTTTAGGGAATATACGTATTACACAAGTTATAGATCCTATTTCTAGCTCGATACTGTCGCCTAAATATTGTTTGAAGACATATTCCTTTTCGGTTAAATTCTTTGGATTCATCCCTTTGGGTATGGTGAAAATAATCTCCTTGTGTGTCTCTAATATAAGTATTTTTTGGATAGTAGGGTAAATGTAGGTTTTGACATTTCCATACGTGATGTGAGTCAAAAATAAACTTGCTGAATGAAATGATTTTTTCGTTTGTTCCTCTAGATCGTTAATTTGATTTTTTCTTTTTATATAACTTTGGTAATTTTGCAGGGCCTTCTCTATTTTCGCTAACAATGAAATCCACCCTTTCCGATCCATTGTAATAATTACCAGGACATAACTACCCTATTGGTAAAAATTACATGGTATAAAATTTGAGTTAAAGGGGCACTATGACTTCCCTCGGCCTTCCGCCCTCGTCGTCATAAACACATTTTTTATTTCCTGTTATTGCTACTCATGACACGTTAATACGTAGGTAACAGTAAGTAGGTAGTGATTTAAGTTGCTGATAAAGTAACTTAAAAGCTCTTGCTTAGTCATTAGCCTATGCAGCGGTTGAGTAGGATGTAATTTGTCCGTGATAAAAAATAAAAGAGGTGAAGGAATATGATGGGGTTATTCGTGGTTCTTGGATGCGCTTTGTTATTTTTCTTTTTAGCACAAATTATAATTTCCTCTGGTGGTTATAAACCGGATAGCGATACACAACGTAGAAAATGTCAAAGTAAGTTGGAAAAGCAGGTTTATGATGCGCTTCGTTATAAAGGTTATCACCCTATTGTGCAGCAAAAAGTACCTGGTACACGCTATAAGTTAGACTTTGCCTTTTATTCACCAAACGGAAGAAAGCTGGATCTTGAAGTTGATGGGCCATTTCATCGAGTGCCGGAAAACAGAAGAAAAGATAAAAGGCGTGATGCTCATATGAAGGAAAATGGATGGTGTGTTATAAGAATATCGGATATTGCTTTGAAAAAAGGATTTGAAAAAGAAATCCTCTTATTAGAATCAAAGTTAAATGACATGGGTATACAATCAAATATAAAAACGGATATGATCTTATCCGAACAGAAATAAGGGCGTGTGATGTAATTTATCATCATACGTCCTTATTTTTTGTGAAAAGCTTTGCCCAGAATCCTTGTTTTTTCTCCTGGCTAGATGCTATCAATTTTTGATCAGCATTAAGGGCCTGTATCTCTTTTTTTAGTTGTTCGTACTGTGCGGAAATTGTTTTATTTAGTTCATTAGCTGTTTGTAGTTCCTGTAAAATTTGGCGATTCGTTTCTTCTTGCTCCTGGAACCTGTGCATAAGTGCTTGAAGTGTTTGGGCGGCTTGTGGGCTACTCAAAAAATGGTCATTTTCTTTTTGGGCGGGGGTCGCCCGATCGCTCATATCTTTAGAAAACTCTTCTGTAACAGTAGTTGCGGCCTTATCCTTTGGAATCTTTTGTTTTTTTGTTAGAAGTTTGTATTTTTCCAATGCTGATAAATCATGAGCGGTAAATGCACGACTATCATTTGTGCCTTTGGTAAATTCATAACCGCTCATTTCTAGCTCGCCACACCATCTTTTTAATGTACTGTGTGATATTTGGAGTTTGTCAGCAACCTCATGGGTCCAATAGGCTCGTTCGTGTTCGGATTCGTTCATATCTTTATACCTCCCGTCCAAAGTCGCTCATTTACATTATAGATTAAACAAAAAGGATCGCACATCCTTTAAATAAGGAGTGAGATCCTTTTTTCTAAAAGTCTCGGTCTTCTAAATCCTCATCGTCAAGAGATCCAGTAACCACCTTACTTGTAATTAATTGTCCCGATTTACCAACGTCTTTTAATAAATCATTTTCTAAGGATGTATTGTTATTCTCTTGATTCGACATAACAACAGATGGAGCTGGAGCTACTTGGATAGTAGATATTTTTCTAGTTAGCTGTTCGATGGCCTTCATCATATAATCTTGATTTTTTGAAACCTCAATGAGTTCTTCTTTTGCATCAAATGGCTCTTGACCTTTTAAGTCTTGTTCAACCAACTTTATAAGATATGAAGCTAATTGTTTTGAGCGGGCTTTTTTATCTAAGTGATTATATACTTTTTCACTCATGTTATCTGTTCGAAGGCCAAACACTTTTTGTCTTTCTTCCTTGCTAGTACGTCCCATGTGCTCCCTCCTTTCTTCTGGTGATATGCCTATTTAGATGCTTTTTGTAGCATTTCACCACGGCTTTTAACTTCTAGGCCATATAGGTTTAATTTGCGAGAATCTGGCAAGAAAATATGATTTGCTTGTGCAATTTCAGCGCCATACATTTCCTCAATAACTTCACGGATACTGTCTTCTAGAATTGGAGCAACACCGCCGAAATAGATGTATTTGTATACTTTGTCAGCTGGTGCAGGCATAACATCTTGAATTTTTAAAATTAAAATGTTAGCAAATTCTTTTAAGGAAGACTTAATTTTATCAGTTAAATCAGTGCGTTTTCCACTGTTTCCATCGATCAATTCCATTTTAGGTTTTTGGTAGTTCTGTACAATAAATATCTCGAAAGAGCGCAGGTCATCGAAAAATTCTATGAATTTTTCTTTTCTTAGTTTTTCGATGTGTGATAAATAAGCAAGCTTATCAATTGATTGCATAGAATCTCGGTTTTTTGGTGCTTTTAAACCAGCTGGTGATAAAACAAGATCAATAGTACCGCCGCCAATATCGACTAGTACAGTATCGTTATTATCAAACTGTTTTGCTTCCTCACGATCTTCTAATTCAAAAGTTTTCTTGATACCTAAACGGGCAATTTCTCCTTCAATGCGGCAAGCGGCTTTTTTCACATCAATATTTAAAGTGCGTTCTAAACCAGGGGTGTGAACAGATACGATATGTTCACCTGAAAAACGTTCTGACATAGCTGTTTGTGCTTCGCTAAATTTAGCCGTACGTTTAAGTAACCAGATAGGTAACATTGTTTGGAAGTATTCAATTTCGACAGTGTTATCATCATTTTCTCTTTCTTCATTATTAGCATGATAATAAGCAACAGCAGCTAAAAACATTACATAAGGGATGTGGCTAGTAATTTTATCGTGTAGTTTATTAACGTGATTGTTTGCTAGTGCGTGTTTTGCAGCTTCTTCACCTACTAAAAAATATCTTTCTTTCTCTTCGCCCGGAATTGTTGTAGAGATTAATAAGCGAGAATCTAGATCTTTAGGGTTTCCAATGGCAGCAACAAAATGAGAATCAGCTTCATTTTTGCTGATTTCCACTACATTTGTAGGGATCTCAACATAAAAACCATCAATCAAATTCATATCAAGTGAGTTCCCGGAATCCTTATTCATCATAGAAATTTTCATTTTTTTCTCCACTCCTTTTTTATCTTTGTTAACAATATACCATAACTAAACTGTAGATGGAAGTATTTTCTTATCAAAGTTAACAAAAATATTTTCCGTTTAAATGCTTGTTTTATAAGGTTTTTTGGTGATTTTGTTATTTTTAATTTCATATAATGTTAACAATAATAAAAAGTTAACAATCTGAAAAATATAAATAAAGACAAAGGGTTGCGGCCTGGAAAGAAAAGGAGTATATTTGTATTAGAACAGAAAATTATTCGCACAATTTAGAAAAATAGAGACTTATTTACATAAATTACATAAATAAACAAATAAAAATATAAATCTTACTAATGTCTAGCAGAAACAAAAAAGAATAAAAAAAAGCAATCTTGCTGAACACAAGATTGCTTCGGGAACAAGCTATATTGCCCATAGCTTGAACCAATTCCAGTTTAGTTCGAACAAACTGGATGTATATTAATATTTTACTAATGTCTGGGCCTATTGTACCATGAAATTTGTTGTCTATGCAATAAATTCATAGTCAATTTGAGACACCTTGTGACATGAGAAAATTAATATACAGGTTCAAATATGAGGACAGATAGCTTGCGCTATCTGTCTTTTTTGTTTCTCCAAGAGAGGAGGAACGCAAGTGAAGATGTATCGACAAATATTTCAAAATCAATTTACAGAAGTAGCGAAACGTCAAGGAGATAAGCAATTAACTGGCTATGATAATGATCACGGTTTTACTTTTTTAAGTAATAATTGTGAGGAATTTAAAGCGGTGCGTACATATAAAACTTTGTTTGCAATGACTCAAGATACTACATATTACACACCTAACACATTTTATCGTAATGACAAGCGCAATAAGGCATCTTTACGCTGGTTAAACGCAATGGTCATTGATATAGACGCAAAAGGTGGCAATGAAGAAAATAAAGGTTTGACGGTTCCAGATGTATTAGACCGCGTTGAGTGCGCAGGACTTCCAGAGCCTTCTTTAATTGTTAAAACGCCGTCTGGTGGGTTCCACGTCTACTTTTATTTTGCTGTACCTAAAAGAGCCTATACAAAGACTATAGAGTTTTATGAGCGTATTCAGCGTGAAATTATCGCGAGTATCGGCGGTGATCCTGTTGCTGTTGGTGCAGAGCGTTATTTCCGTGTGGTTACAGATCAAAATACAGTTTATGAGTCTAATAATCGTATAGACTTTCAGGGGCTTATAGACTGGATGATCATACAGCAAGAAGACCGTTCTTTCTTTAAAAAGGTAACAGTAGGGCAATGTGATTTATTGTCTCATCCAGCTATTTTAAAACTTCTACAAGGTGTAGAAGAAGGGAAGAGAGATAACACTTGTTATACGTTAGCTTTAACATTTAAAGCTTCTGGATACGCAAAGGAAGAAGCTGAAAATAAGCTTCGTGAATGGAATGCAAAGCTAGAAAAGCCTTTAACGGTATTAAAGGTAAAACAAAAGGTTCGTAGTGCGTTCCAGGGAACGAAAAAAGGGCCAGCGGCTCGCTATATACGTGAATTATCGGGAATGGCGTTTTCGTATCGCCCGTTTGAAGGAAAAAAAGAGCGTGAAGATCGCCAATATAGCCATATGGAAGAATGGGAAGTTGATATTTTAGCATACTTAGAGCAACAAAAAGGGGAAGTATCGGGATCACAACGCAAACTAGCAGAAGCGATGGGAATACCGTTTTCTTCGTTTAAGGTCGTTATTGGGCGTTTACAAACCACTGGACGAATCAATTTGGTTGTTGAAGGTAAAGGTCGTGGAGCAAAAACAACAATTGAATTAGTAGCCGAGGAACAATCTGCAGAACAAATAGAACAAGAGAACAAAAGAAATACAGATTCCGTGCCGTTTATAATCGATGCACCTATATTGGAGTCTGGAAAAAATGAGCCAAATCCGTATACACTTAGGG
This sequence comes from Bacillus sp. FG16, assembly GCF_057809515.1. Lineage (NCBI taxonomy): Bacteria > Bacillati > Bacillota > Bacilli > Caryophanales > Bacillaceae > Bacillus > Bacillus sp. FG16. Next base: position 15,533 of record NZ_JBMDKC010000074.1, on the reverse strand, counting down.
ATCAGGTGGTGGGTGGGCGTTTTGTTTTTCCTGTTATAGCTATTGATCCTTTAACGTATAACACTACTCTTATTGATTCTTTATCTACCTCTCAATTGGCGTTTATACGTAAAGTTTCGGCGGTTTCCTCTTTTCCTTTGGATCTTTTAGCTTATGTGTATTTGTTTGTCTTGGAGGAGTTCTCAGCTATCTCACATGCTTATTTATTTGAGTTGCTTACCACAGGTAGTTTATATCTTTATACACGGATAGAGGACCTTTTAATGTACTTGTTTTATGAGATACAAAATTACTATGAAGATGTGGGCTAACTTACATGTTATTTGTTGGGGGAGAGTAGTCCGAAGGCGAGGACATGAGCTTGCGAATGACGAACCTATGATCAAAAAAGAGCCAAGAATTTCTCTTGGCTTCTAGTGTGTACTAGGGTAATTTCCCCTGTGTGCTATGCACTTACGTAGTATTACTTATTTTGGTGCATACACTAGTATTTAATATAGTGTTTTAGTGTCTAAGATATGGATGTTATACAAATTTTTAATGAGTGGATTAAATGTTATATAAAATATTACTATAAATTGGTCATAAAACCATTGATTTCTAAGTAAATTTTGAATATAATTAAATTACCCACTAATTAACAAGATTCTTTTAGCCAGATGATTGATTTTTCAAATCATATCAGATGAGTAAATAGATAATTCTTCTACTACCTTAGATTTATTGTGGGGGGCGGCATATCTTATTGTCGTCAAATCTTATTTCATCTTAGACTCCACTATTACCAGCAAAACAAAAAATCACACAAGACACACTACCAAAAGAACGAAAAATCACAGCTCAAAACAAAAACTAAAAATCGCAAAAAAATCAAATTGCTGGTTGTTCTCTTACGTTGTTCTTTGAAAATTGAACCCTTGTATTTGTTCTTGCTTTTCCGTTGAGGGAGGCTGTTACATGAGCAAAAAATCGAATGATACGGATCTGGATAATATCTTTGATTGGATTGGAGAGCATCCAAAAGAAACATCGGCATTGTTTGGTGTCGCTTCCATTGGATTTTTTGTTTGGAGGAAAGATTGGATTTTATCTCATCTTCCGTTTTCGTTCAAAGATGTTGAAATTTGGTACAGTTCGGTTTTGCTGTATGCGAAGTTGTTGTTTGTAATTCTGGCTATTATGTGGTTTGTTCGTTGGATATTCTCTATTTTGCGTATTCAACGGAATTTTGAATACGTACAGTTTCTTCCCCACGAGGATGATGGTGTTTCAAAAGAAATGATTGGGCAGCTTATGCGCCGGATTCATGGAACAAAACGCAAATGGATTGAACGTCTTATTTTTGGGCGGGAATGGTATTCTTTTATTGTCCATTACAAAATTGATGATAAAAAGGGTGCTCAATATTGCTTTTACTTAGGTGCGGAACGTTCCAAATTACATTCATTACAAGCGAACTTCAAGAGTATCTATCCGCGTCTCGAATTTTTCCCAGCAGATGATATGGAGTTTCCAGGTAAAAAGGCTGTGGGAGGTCGCTTAAAGCTGAAAAATAACAGTGTAAAAAAAGCCCTTCCGCTTTCTCGCTATAAATCGGATCAACTTCCGGGTATTTTATCGCATATGCAACCTGGGACGTGGTTACAACTGGCGTTTAGTGCGAATGATGGATGGAGATTAAAAAAATCGATTACAGAATTAGAAGAAGACATTCGTGATGATAAAAAAGCAAGTGAACGGACCGCGTTTGATAAAGAAGAATTATCGGGTTTAAAACATCGATATGCTGGGAATGAGGTTGCTTTTGATTGCGCAGTTTCACTTGCTTCTGAGCATTATCCAGGTGTTCCAACCGTTAAAGATGTGGCGAATGCTATTAACTCCGTGTTACATGATGTTAATGAATTAAGATATCGTCGTTGGCGAAGGTCGGTTCAGTGGTATCCAACAACAAAACCTTATCGTATGATTTGGACCGGGAGTGAATTAGCGAATTTACTTCATTTACCACATTTTGATGATAAAGGTTTAATGAAAAAGCTTTCGAAGCAAATTCCACATTCAGCTCGTGGTGCAGAATTGTTACCAGAAAAAGTGCTGAGTAATCCTGAGGGTATTCCATTTGGTGTTCTTGCTCATCCTTTTGTGGAAAATCGAGAAGTACGCGTTCTTCCGTCTGTACTAGGAAAGCACTGGTTGCTTTTAGGAGTTAATGGGTCGGGGAAATCGACCCTAATTAATAAAGTTTTAATGGAAAGTATTCATGGATTTCTTGAGAGAAAGAAAGGTGAAAAAACTCCAGGCTTTTCTTTTGCTGATCCAGCGCAAGATACAGCCTTAGTTTTACTTAATCAGATGTTATTGGCTGAATTAAAAGGCGAAGCTGTCGATTGGAGTCGCGTTCATTGGATTTCTTTTAAGAATACAGAGTATCCTTTGGCAATGAACCTGTTGTATAAACTTCCTGGTGAAACTAATGAGTTTGTAACTGATATTATCATGAAGATTATCCATGAAAATTTCCAAGTTGCTCAACAAGCGGAACGTCTACTTCGACACTGTATTGAAACTCTATTAGCGGATCCTGTGGAAACACATACGCTTTTAGGAGTCAAGAGATTACTTAGAGACTATACGTTCCGAAAGCGCATTATTTCGCGATTAAAAAACAATCCGGAGACAGCGGAATTATATGATTTCTGGATTATGGAAGCACCAGATTTGTTAGATATGTCCACGACTCCTATTTTGAATCGTTTAGATATCTTTACATCTAATAATCTATTCAAGAGGATGTTTGGTCAAAAAGAGTTTGCTTTGCCAGTAAGAAAATGGTTTGATGAAGGACATATTATTTTTTATGATTTCAGCGGTATGAGTGAACGGGAAATTAGTGTGATAGGGAGTGCGTTGACGTATTTATATTATCGAGTCGCTGATGATCGTCAAGGAAAACCTTTGCTTCATCAATTTGTAATTGATGAAGCGGCAAAAGTAAAAGCTTCTATTTTTCCGTATATGATACGTGAACAACGGAAAAAAGGGCTTTCTTTAGGGATTGCAACGCAGTCGATTAAAGATTTAGATAAAGATCTTCAAAGTGCGCTTATTAACGTACAAGGAAACTTTTTTGTATGCCGACAGGGAACAGAGGATGCACAAATATCAACGAAGTTTTTCAAAGTTGCTGGTAAAGATAAGGATGAATCCATATATACAGAGGGATTCTTAAGTAATTTAGATGATCGTGTTGCTGTAATCCGCACACAAGATCATATTAATGACGTAGATCAGACAGTCCAGGCGGTTGTAGAAGTTCCTCCATTGGATCGTTATCATGCTGATGGAACTAAAGCAGATTTCCGTGATGAAGAGGATGTTAAAAAGTCTAACGCTTGGACTTTGCAGAAAGCGGAGGAATTGTCATCTAAAAATGGGTATCATCAGTCTGAAATTGATTTAATGATTCAAGCGTATATGCGTGATCAAGAATATGTACCTAAGAAAACAACAGTGTTAGCAAGTACTAGCCCTATTAGAAAGAAAAAGGCACCCATTTCCAAACAACCTCAAACGCCTGAACACTTAAAAAAGAAACCGAAAATCGAGTTGGAAAAAGAAATGGAAATCCCAGATGTTAAACCAACTATAATTAATGAAAAAGATAAAAAAGAGGGAAAGAGTGTAGAACAAATACAAGAGCAGCAAGAACAAAAAGTAGTCGAGAAAGCATCAACAGGATCTTTGATGCAGCGAGTAAGAGAACAAAAAAAGATAGAACCTTAATAAAAGAGGGGAAATAACGTGTGCTAGGTATTCTCCCATAAAGAAAAGGGGGAAACAAATTGGTAAAGTATTTAGTTTTATCAGATCAAGATAAGGATTTACTTGTGAAATTACATGATTTTATTTATTTAGATTCAGAATTTATTGTAGAGCATGTACTCACAAATTATTATGGGAAACCCGCTGTTATGCATAGGCTTAGAACACTAGAAGATGCAGGGTATATTAAGAGTTTTACAGTTCCCATAGAATTTGCAACAAAACCAGTAAATGTGTATACCTTAACGATGTTTGGAGTGGAAATTGTAGAACAAATTCAAGGGGTTGTAAAATGGAATCGACACTGGACAACGAGAATTGCTCCTTGGTATCAACATCAATTAATGCTTAATCGGATTGTTGTATGTTATCAAAATAAGGTCAGTGAATATGAATTGGAATTTAAAGATTGGATTCCAGAATCGCGTGCAACATGGCAATATTCAAAAGATAAATCAGATGTGATTAAACCAGATGGGTTAATGATCATTGGTCCAAAAGGAAGTTCCCAAAATTTCGGTTTATTTATTGAATTGGAGCGTAGTGTAGCAAAGCGACAAAATACAGTTCAAAAGACGATTCGTTACAATGATTTTTTGAATAGGGGACAAGAGACACTGGATGACTATGATATGCATGTGTGTTTTGAAGCACCTGTAACGGACTGGAGAGTTTTATTTATAGGTGGGAACGAACCTAATTCGCAAAAGACAATTCGAGATATTTTAAGTGTAGAAACAATAGAAAAAATGCAACTTAATATCCCTATATTAGTAGCTAGTCGTGGAGATATTGAAAAAAATCCGTTTGGAGAAATCTATATTGATGTACTAAAAGATCCAAAAACTAAAAAAGAATTATAGGGGGAGGGTTATGCTTCGATCTATTTTTAAATCACTTATATATATAGCTGGCATTTGTTTCGTGGGAAGCTTTATTTTATCAGCTTTCCCCGAAACAAGGGGTGTTTGGGAATTTGCAAAACAACAGTTTTCAGCGTTTTACAATTTAGGAGTTGCGCAGTTTGGGATGATAGGAACTCTTATTATCATTGCAAGCCTTGTGTTTCTATTACAGGGGAAGAGGTGATGACACTTTGCAAAAGTGGGGAAAAGTAGCAAAACAAAAGTCGGAATCTTCGAATAAACTGTCATTTCGAGAAAGAATAGCAAAATGGAAAGAAAAAAAGAATATTTACTCAGCTAAATTGTTAAAACGAGATGAGAAAGAAAAGACTCAAGAAGTCAAAGTGATTAAACGTGCAACATTAAAAAAACCTGTTGTAAAACGTATTTGGAATATTGTGGCTATTTTTTCGCTTTGTATTGTTGCTTTAGGAGTGTATAACGCATTTCGCCACAATGGTAAACTTGAAAATCTTCAAAATCAAATTACAGCAACTAAAAAGGTGAATGCAGAAGGCGTACAGGAAAATTTAGCGATGCGTTCAGGAGTTGAATATTTTGTACAAAATTTTATAAAAGAGTATGTGACTGTTAAGCCAGGAGACGAAGCACAAAAGGGGAGACAGAAGATACTGAGTAAATATCTAGCACAAGGATTAGATAAAGATGCTGGTATCGATTATCAATCTTTAAATGGTGAGCAAATTTACAAAGATAGCCGTATTTTAGAGGTTGAAAGTGCGGGGAAAAATCAAGCAAATGTATATGTAGATGTTACCACGGAGTTTGCACCAAAAGACTCACCAGATAAAAAACAAAGTCGAGTGTATTATCTCATTCGAGTTTATGGTTCATCAGATGGATATACAATTGTAGATTTACCGCAACCTTATATGCCAAAGAATGGAGCTAATAAATCCATTCAAGATAGATATGCTAGTCTTTCGAAAGACATGAAATCTGAACAAGAAGTACGAAAATTTCTTGAATCGTTTTTCAAGACATACACAGCAAAAGATCGTGGAGATGAAATTAAATTCTTTTTCCGAAATGCAGCTGACATTCAATCTCTACAAGGTTTGATGGAATATGTAAAAGTTGAAGATGTAAAAGTGTACCCGATGCAAAAAGAAAAACAGTTCCTTGTACAGTGTAGTGTAAAACTGAAACAACCAGTTTCAGGAGTAATATCAGAACATAGCTTTGAATTTACAATAGATCGTAAGGGGGAGGGGAAGTTTGAAATTTTAAAAATGCAACCAGTATCCTATGAAGTGAAATAAAAAGGAGGATGATGTAAAATGCAACATTTATTAGACGTATTAATGTTAGGAAATATTGATATAACAGGTGTTAAAGGGAGTGGGAATAGTAACGTTTTAAGTACGATTCAAACAATTTACGTGTGGGCAGTGTTAATTATTATTGTGGGATTAGTGTTGTTTAAAAAGTTTCGTGCAGCAGTTGGGATATTAGTGGTTGGTAGTATTCTTGGAGTATTTGTATATGGTCCAGATAATATTATTTCTTTAGGAGATAGCCTATTGAAGTTCTTCGGACTGAAAGGTTAAGGGTGTCAGAAAATGCATAGATACAAAGGGTATTGTACAAGTACTTTGTGGCGTATACCAAACTTGATTCGGGGATTTGCAGGAGGAAGGGAAGGATTTCAACTTCCCTTTTCTCTTACTGTGACGCAAATTTTAATTATTTTGGTTTTATTCTTCGTAAGTTTACCGATTTTTATTATAGCAGCACCTGTAATTGATAATAAGGTGGCTCGATTCGTTGTAGTAAGTTTGATTTTGCCTAGTTTCTTGGGATATTTGATTGGTGGGCAAACAAAAGAGAATATGAATATTTTACGCTATTACTACATTAAGCGAAGAACCAGACAAGAACCGAAAGAAATGATACGTTTTGAGGAAGTAGAACAAACAAAGATGATTCATATCAAAGGAGAAATTCGTTTGCAACGTGGGAAATTGTAAAAGAAGGGGATGGATCGTATGAATTTTCAAAGTGACATTGCCGCAGTGTGTGGGAATACAATTTTTACAGAAGATAAACGAGAACAGAAATGGTACGAATTTTCAGGATTTCATACAAGTTTTGATTCTGAAAACCAGCTAGCCCTTCATTTTCAAGATTTACGTCGTTTATTTAAGGAAATAAATAGGGAAATTCATTGTTTGATTGTTCCGGTGAGGCAATCACTCGATGATGTAAGGGATCAATATTTAGAAGCGGTACGTGGCAATCTTCGTGTAGTTGCTAAAGAACATGTAGATGCAATTTTTGATTATTTAAAAACAAGTTCGGAATTGGGAGCAGAAGAGAATAAGAGTAAATTTTATATCGGAATTGAACTTACAAAAGGAACTGTAACTGATGAAGACGATGAAATGTCATTTGGTGAAATCTTTGAATATATTTCGGATTGGTTCAAAGAGAAATTTCACAAGGTGCGAGGGAAAAGCACATATCTAACGGTAGAACGTCTTCAAAGAGCTTTGCGAGCGGGAAGAGAAGTGGATAATGTATTAAAGGCTTTTCCTTTTCATTTTAAAAAATTAAGCTGTGAAGAAATGGGGAAATTAATTCCTTGGATGTTTAATTTAGGTGTACGTTATCCGCAAGGTTGGAAGGGCTGGGAAGAAAGATTTACACCTATTACAAATAAAAAAGGTGAAATTATTGCACGTGTACAAACGAAAGAAGAAGTTTTGAATTTACAGATGACAGGAATTGAAAATCCAAAAGGTAGACGACATCTTACTTTGCATCAAACAGATGCTAAAGGGGGGAATCATCAAACACACGTCTCTTATTTACACCTCGTAAAAATGCCGGATACAATCTATTTTCCGGACATAAGATGGCTTGAAAATCTTAGGAATTTACCCTTTGGCGTAGGTGTTAGTTTGAAAATGACATATCAAAGTCCAGACAAAAGGATAGCGAAATTAAGACGCCAGAAGGATAACTTAAAGGACCAAGTAGAACATCTTAGACAATTTAATGATGAGGCAAGTTCCAACGTATATGAAGGGCTGGCATTAGCTGAAGAAGTTATTAGTAATGTGGAAAAAGAACGAGATGGAAGTTATTTAATGAGTGCAATTTTTGCAGTTAGTGCGCCAAATCTGGATTTACTGTCTGTACGTGTGAAGGATTTAATTGAAGAATATGCATCGATTGGTTTTCGATTACAAAATACTTATGGTTTACAACTACGTAGTTTGATGGAATGTCTTCCGGGATCGAAAAGATATGTAACGGAATTTATACAGGATGTAGACGTGAATGCGGTCACCGCAAGCTTTTTTGGGAATCGCCAAGAGTTAGGGGATGACTATGGAGCGTATCTTGCAAGGACTTTAGAAGGGAAACCAGTGTATTACATGCCTGGTTTGGCAGCTTCAGGTACAGTAGCTACGCAGTCTCTTGTTATGGTTGCTACAGGGAAAACTGGTGGTGGAAAATCTGTTGGTGGGAATCATATTACCTATGAATCAGCTCTTGCCGGTGCGAAAGTTATGTTGCTGGATCCGAAAGCGGAAAGGAAAAATCTATGTCATTGGGACGAGAAATTAACCGAGTTAGGAACAGAATTAAATTTTATTTCCTTTACCAATAAAGATGAAGACGCAGGAAAATTAGATCCATACCTTCTGTTTGAAAATCGGCAAGATGCGGGAGACATTGCACGAGAAATCATTAATTATCTTTTAAACATTAATATACGAAACAACAGTATGCAAAGTTCTGTTGTAGCAAGAGCTGTACGACAAGTATCTCAACGTAAGAAGCCTTCTATTCGTTTTGTAAAAGAAGAATTAAGAATAATTGCTACAGATACAGAAATGACAGAAGAAAAGAGAAATATTGCCTTAAACTTAGCGAGTACTTTAGAAGAATTAGAATCTATCTCACTAGCGCGTCTTATTTTTGCGGAACCAACGAATACCGATAATGTATTAAATTATGCTAACCAATTAAACGTCCTTCAAGTTGATAATTTACACTTACCGAACAAAGACACACCTCCAGAAGAATATTCGGAGGATAATATTATCTCTGTTGCGATTCTCTTTAGTTTAACAGCGTATATGATCAGATTTATGAAAATGTTTCCCAATGATTTAACTATGATTGCAATAGATGAAGCTTGGAACTTCTTCCAAAACCCAGCTGGAGAACGTCTAATAGATAAATTATTCCGTGAAGGGCGAAGTTTATTATCTCCAATCCTATTAATGACTCAGAATTTGACGGATATTCCAGAAAGTATGAGAGGGCAAATCGGGATGTCATTTCATTTTCGTACTGATGAATCTCGTGATATTGAAGCGATTAATCAGTTTTTAAGGTTGGATGATTCAAGTGGACTGGAAGGAGTATTACCAAAGTTAGCATCTGGATATTGTGTATTTCGAGATTTACAAAAGCGCACAGGAATTATGCAAATGCGCGTTTTACAAGATCATTTATTTGATGCTTTTGATACATCTAAGGATATAAGAGAAATTGCCAAACGAGAAAATGAAGAATTGGAAAATAGAGAAGAAGTTATGCAATAAAGCACAAAGGGGTATAACATATGAAAAAGTTTTTGGTAATGATGATAATAGCAGTATTGTTGTCAGGATGTGCGGATGATTCATCCACACATCCTGAAAGAAAGGAAGCAAGATGTGAAGATTCAAAGGCCTGTAGTACAGCGTTAAAATATGCTACGTATGAGAATCAAGGGGCAACTGATAAAGTTTTTGAGATGGAAATAGATAATGAAAATGGGAGAAGCTATAGCAGCTTAGAAGAAGCAAAAAAAAATATTGCACCAGATTATAAGATAATTAAGGATAAAAAAATTGAGGATTATGTGGTTTTAGAATATGAAGTGGTTACGGATAAGAAATTTGTTTATCGGATTAGATTTAAAGATATTCGTACAAAAGAGAAGCAAATTTTAGATTTGAAAGTGGAAAAAAAGGGAAATAAATATATGGTTGAACAGTATTATGGATATGTTCCAAATTCTGCGATTACTAGAGGAGAGAAAGTAGTTCCTTACGCAAAATATTATGCTAAAGGTATGAGTCAACAAATAAAAGAAGAATTAGAGCCGAAACCAATTGAAAAAGAATAAGAGGTGTAGTTATGAAAAAGCAGTCTCCATTTCTATTTCTTAGGATTTTATTAGTATTTGTTATTTGTTTTATGTCTCTTAGTATTTCGGGTGTATCAGCTGAAAGTCCTAATGTAATGGATGAATTAACACCTAAAAGTGATTTGCCTGAAACTTCGGCTCCAGTTGTAAAATACAATGAACATCCAATCGATCACTATGAATTAGATGTTTATATAGAGAAAGAAAAAAAAGAAGAAGGTTTGTTAGATAAAATTAATATCTTTAAACTTGATGAAAAAGCATATAGCCACATTCAAACGATGCAATATGAGTTGTTAAATGGGATATGGTATGCGTATTTAGTTACAGTAAACTTTGGGATTTATCTTATGGAGCAAGCGTTTACCTTTGATTTAGTAGGGGCTACCTTAGAGTATGTTTCAGTTTTTATTTCACAAATTGGAGGGAAGTCAGGGGTAGGTCAATTTTTATCTTTTATGTTGATTTTAACCGCTGGATGGTTAGTTTACTCATTCGCAAAACGTGAAATTCGAAATACATTTACAAGCCTAATTGTAGCAGCACTTTTATCAGCATTTTTTACGGTTTATGTGCAAAATAGTGATTCGGTTATTCGAGAACTAAATGATACAGCGAACACTATTTCTAACACTATCCTTTCTTCTTCCACGTACTCATTGGATGAGTCAGCAGCGAATTCAGAGCGAACACCGACAAATAATGAAATTCTAAGAGAATCACAATATAAAGATGCTCAGTCAGCAAAATATGGATTATCACGTATTCGGAATTTAATGCATGATCTTCTGATTGTGAAACCTTATCTTATGCTAGAGTTTGGTACGACTAATTTAGCGGTGATTGGTGGAGCAAAAAATAAGAATGAGTATAATAAACAGAATATCGATGCTGGAAAAGAAAAAGTAAAATCGTTATTGAAAGAAAAACCAGGGAGTGAAGGACGGAAAGCATTTGTGAAAAAGAATGTAAAAGATTCACTATTTTCACCAGAAAATACTGGTCAACGTATTGTATTAGCTTTCCTAGTATGGATTCCAGCTATCGTAATTTTAGTTATGGTAGGTTATTTATCTGTATTAACACAAATTTTTGGTATTGCATTTTTAATTACGGCTGTAATGGGTGTATTTATCTTATTGTTAGGGATTTTTCCAGCATGGCGAGGTTACGTAAAACAGTGGGGAGGAAAGTTATTTGCTTTCCTAGCAATGCGTGTAGTGTATACGTTTTTACTGATTTTAATGTTTAGTTTTACAAACATAGCGTATAAAGTAGCGGAAGGAAGCTTTTGGTCATATGGACAGACAGTGATAGCAATTTTAATCATCTATGCAACAGCATTCTTTTTACAGAAAAAACTATTTGGTTATAAATTGTATCGCAAACACAAAGATCAAGCTAAAAGTTTTATACGAGACCGAGTTGATGAAATTAGAGGGAAACGTAGGCAAGAAGAGCAACAGCATGGATATGGTACAGGGACTTATTCACCAGCGTATGCAAATAATAATGGTGGATGGAATGGAGCGCAAAGTCCGCGAGTTGTAAATGCTCATGATCAGCGTCGTATTTCTAGAGTGCAAGACTTAATGCAGAAACAAAATAAAAGTTCCCAAGTAGCTCCTTTAAAGAGAAATAAGACCAATATCAATACACCTACCTCGAATGAACAGACTTCAAGGAATCCGTTGTTAATGAAAAATAAAAAACAAGAAATGAGTAATGCACCTATCAAAAAAGGAAACAAAGAAGAAATTAATAGTGCTCCTATCAAGAAAGGGGAGCAACAAGAAATTAATAAAAATTTGCAAGGTACACCTAATACAGATACTAATCAACTACAGAAAAAACAACAAAGACATTTATCGCAAGAAAATGCTCCATTGAAAAAGCAGCCGAAACCACCAGGATATTATCGTCAAAATGAAAATAATTCATCCTCCAATCAAGTTACTAATCAACTACAGAAGAAACAACAAAGTCATTTATCACAAGAAAACGCTCCATTGAAAAAACAACCAGAAAGTCAAAATGAAGACGAGAAACGTATTAACAGGTCTAATGTTATTAAGTTAACACAAAATCAAGATACAACATTTGAAGACTCGAAGATTGATAGAAGTCGAGAAATAGAGAAGATGAGAAAGCAGTCTAATGAAGATTCTAAAGCTGATGATCAGTAGGTGATACTAATGAAAAAATGGTTTATAGGAATCGGGGTTTTGGGAGCCATACTTTTTATAGTTTGCTCCCTAATTTTTATTTATTTTTTTACTGGTTCTCTTCAAGAAGAAGAGACAAAAGAAGGTGCGCCACTTATTATTAGCAGTAACGGATTGACTGTTTGTCGGCCAGGTGGGAAAACAGTGGCAGCAGAAGATTTGCAGCTGCATCTAGGTGGAGTATTTAGTGGGCAAGCGCAAGCTTTTTTGAATGCTGGAACACAAAACCAAATTGATCCTGTTTTACTAGCATCTATTGCGAAATTGGAAACAGGGAATGGTACTTCAAATGCAGTGAAAAATTATAATAATCCAGGCGGCTTGATGGATCCAGGAAGTTCACAAATGAAAGGGTTTATGAAGTTTGGAACACTCGAGGAAGGCATTAATGCGATGGCACGAAATCTCTATAAAAACTATATTGGGATGGGTATTACAACGATTGATGCTATTGGTGCGAAGTATGCCCCGCCAGGAGCAGCGAATGATCCATTTGGAACAAACGGAATGTGGCCTAAGCTTGTAACGAAATTCGTTAGTGAAATGGGCGGTTTATCCTTTAATTGTGAACCAAATAAGCCAGATGGTGGAGGTGTTGTAGACACTGGAACAGCAAGTTCGTATGGTTTTATTAAACCAATTGCTCAAACAACAGTCACAAGTCCATTTGGTCCACGGTGGGGTACGATTCATAAAGGAATTGATTATTCTTGTCAGGACGGTGTCACCGCAATTGCCGCGTCGAAAGGTGGCGTTGTGGAATTGGCGAAATTTGGTGAGGGCGGCAGTGGCTTTGGCGGATACGGCAACGTCGTTGTCATTAACCATCAAAACGGATATTGGAGTTTATATGGTCATATGTCGTCTATTACAGTCCAGGAAGGGCAAAACATTGGTGTCGGCCAGCAAGTAGGTGTTTGTGGAAAGACGGGGCAGGTCACAGGACCACACCTACACTTTGAAATTAAAACATCTTTCAAATTTGGGCAAGTAGACCCAGGACCATATTTACCAAATTAATATAGGGGTTGAGCGTTATGGAGAACAGAAATGTTCAAATTGTAGTAGTTATTGTGTTTATTCTAGCTTGGTTGTTAAGTGTTGTAATGTGGGTACAAAACAAAAATCTTAGAAATACTTCTGAAAAAGAAAAGCGAAAATTAACAGCTGAAATCACGATGTTAAAGCAAAATAATAAGGAACTGGAAAAGCGTATTGAAGATTTAAAGGAAAATACACAAGATAAAGCGCAAGGGATCGCCAAAACATTTGTAGAAATGTTGTTAAAATATGATAACAGCCAAAAGCAGAACCCTAATATTGATAAAATTAAAAAGATGGTAACAGATAAGGCAAAACAAAAGCTATTTGAAACACCTCAAGATGCACATGGCAACGCACAAGTTCCTGGGCTTCATGTTATTACAAATGCGGAAGTAACAGATATGTATTATACAAAAACAGCAGATAATAAAGCAGATGTAACCGTCAAATATGATTATATTGTTGATACAAATGGTACCGTGCAAAGGGAAAAACATACGATGAAACTTAATTTGTTATTACAGGATGATAAAGAGTGGTTAGTGGAAGATTACACATTTCAAATTAATTCTGGAACAGAAGGGCCATAAATTGAAGGGGTGATAAAGTGGATTTTGCAAAATGGAAGATGGATGCCTGGAATGTTGTTAAATCGTATATGATAAGACACTGGTTTGTAATTTCAATTTCTGTCATGCTCTTGTTATCAATTTGGCTTTATAGATTTACGTATAGTAGCTTTCTAGCTGTTGTTATCTTTGGATTAACGTGGATTTTAGCAGCGTTCTGTTATAATAAAAATGTAGATGAATCGCCTGTTAAATTTCGTAAGAAAAAGGAAAAGCATATGATGTACACAGTTTTAAGGGTATATACAAATGATGAATATTTTAAGGAACATATGGAAAACGAAGAGTATTTTCATTCACAAGTAGTGAGAATGGAGAATCGTTTACTGGATATGAAACAGGATTTAAGTATGCAAATTCCGTATTATCCTTATGAAGAATTTGCATACTGTTACCATTTTCTTCTTGACCAGGACAATGAGATATATCTCATTGCTGAGTATAGTGAGGAATGTATAGGATGTTAGATATTATAATAGGTGTGTTCGTTTGGTTAGTAGTTGCGGGTGCTACATTTATCTTTTATCGTAAATTTTCATTTTCAGAAGATAAGCTATATCGAAAAAAATATGATGAGTATGGATTTTCAATTTTAATTATAGGAATAGCATGTGTGTACCTTGTAAAAAAATTATTAGCAGCCTATTTGATATTACAAGTGATTGCAACAATTATAGCTTTATGTACAGTGGGGATTGCAGCAGCCTTTTTGTTGAAACAAACTATATACGATTATAAAAATAGAAGATTCCCATTTCAACGAAGATGAAAATCCCCCTTAAAAATCAATTTTAAGGGGGATTTAATTTGTTTTAAATATAATGGGGTGTTATTTGTAGTAAAATAGCTGTATAGGGGCGTTAAGGGGTTTAAAACAAATATTAATAGTAGCGAGGTGTAAATATGGCAAGAAGTACAGAATCGATGCCTAGAGCAGTGTATGTTTCGAAAAATGAGACGCGGTATATTGAACCTCCAGAGGCTATCTTGATGCGTCAATTGGGTAAAACTTCTGGATATACACTTTATTGTGAGAATTACTTAAAATGTGATTGTACGGCCAATGTGAAGGTAGTGAATAGAACAGGAAAACAGGCATTCTATTTAAAGTCAAATGAAGGGCATTGCCCTGATTGTTCGTATCTTTTAGATACTGTTTCGATTAAAGAACGAATAAGAAATGTACCAAAAGACAAAAAAGTAGTCCTTGAAATTGACGAGAGTGATATGTTTGAGGTTAAAGAGAAAATAATAAAAACAGAAGGGAACGGAAAGCAGCCGATAGCAGAAGGGAGAGTATTAACAGTTCCAGAAAACATTATTATAAGACAGGTTGCTGGGACTAGAAATACATACATTCGAACGGTTGGGGATCTGATTGAACTATTGAATAGTAAAGATGATACAATGATTAAATATGCATTAAAACAACTATATACTAATAATATGTTTTACAATAGCAGGAATTATGAAGCAATATGGGATCAACGACCAAAGCATGCTTTTATTGTTGAGGGATATCTAGATCAAGGAGGATTAAGTTTATTAAAGGAAAAAGGGTATGTATATGCATTTCCATCCTATAAAAATAAAAGAGCAGAAAATGAGATTCGAATTATGTTAGTACATAATGGAAATGGAAAAGAACGATTCCAGCAGACCGTAAAAAGTTTAATCGAATGGATCGATAAAGAAGTAGAGGGCAATCGGAAGCTTGCTCTTATAAAAGGGA
>NZ_JBMDKC010000073.1:0-28130 GCF_057809515.1 Bacillus sp. FG16 | reverse complement strand
GGGAACCCCTAAAGGGTTTCCCAACACTCTGAACAAGTAATAACTTATTACTTGTTCTTCTTTTCTTACCCATAATTATTGATTCTCCCTTCAAAATTAAAAATTTCTAATACAATATGCCAACTATAAGGAAAATAAAAATTATCAAAGAGATTAATAATCTATTTTACGATCCCCCCTAACTAGTTAAAAATCTATCATTAACAAACTTCAATAAAAAATGCCTTCCCCCTCTTTTTTTATCATTGGATTTTTCAGTGCCATAGAAGCACAGCCCTGCATTGCATGTAACTGCCCCATGGGATTCTCTATTCCAAAAGAAAGCAGCCCCCCACAAGATACTTTATTTAATTGTTATCACTCTAATTTATTTAGATAATTCTCTTATTACTGTAAGATACATTTATTCTAAATCCTAAAACACACTTATTTCTTGATAGGTTCTTAAGAAATATCAAAAAAGAAAGAAAAAAGTTATTTGGTTATTCATTCCGTAAGCTTAATGCTCAAGTTAGTTTTTTTCACACGGTTAAACTTTATTAAGAAAACTTTAAGGAATTTCCCTCTATATTCATAAGAATTTTTTTCTATACTGAAGCATGTAAATGAACAAGAGGAGAAACGATAATGAGAAAATTTGTAATTTGCATATTAGGAATAGGCCTTCCTATATACTTACTACCTTTCATATTACGCGGGGATTTAGACAGATTTAATCCGATTGCTGAAGAAAAAAATGTATACGCCGTCGCGAAAGGATATGGCGTTCCGGATTACCATCATAAAGGAAGAGCTATGTACTCACTAAAAGGTGTTGATGAATTAAGCAATGAGAAAGAATATAAAGTTGGAACGAACACACCTAATGATTTTATAAGAAAAACTTACTTAAAAATTCATGTGAAAGGAAAGTATGTGTATTCTTACGATATTATTTCTAAAAAGGATATTCCAGAGAAAATAAGGGGACAATTGGAGCTAGCAGATAAATAAAAGAGCCAATTCATACGATTTGGCTCTTTATTACCTCTCCCACCTACCGCTCGGAGAATTTTTTCGGTAGATTTATTAAATTCGTTATCATTGTTTTAATAACCATTCTTCACTTACTTTCACGGTTTCATCACGTTGTGCTTTTGGCGTAATCAAGCTCGCATTATCACCTTTTTGCTCACCATACATGCCAAAATTAGCATGATTTCCCCCTTTTATCATGTGCATAGTAGTATTCTTTGACATTAACTTTTTATTGTTCTCTATTTTTTCGACAGTTGCTAAAGCATCTACTTCCCCGTAAATTGATAACATTGGAATCAACTTAGTAGAGAAGTCATCTGCAGGATAAGAACCTAAGAAAATAATCCCGTCTACCTTTTCTTCATGCTGAAAGGCATACTTAGAAATCATAGCTCCGCCCATTGAATGCCCAGCAACATACCATTTTTGAACTTCAGGATACTGTTCAATTACACTATCTACCTCATTTATTCCAAATATCGCTAAGTTTAATGGTAACTTAGGCATTACTACAAAATGCCCATCTTTTGCAAGAGCTTCTCCTAAGTAACTATAAGCCTCCGCTTCTACTTTAGCTCCTTGATAAAAAATGACTCCTATTTTTGCATCTTTCTCTCCAAAAACTATATAATTTTCATCTTTTTTATCATCTACTAACGACAAAGCCTCTTTCGTCGGTTTATAAGTAAACTGAGACCAAGTCAAAAACGTAATACTTCCTATAATTAAAATACCAAGTAAAGAGTACAGAGTAATTTCTATCCATTTCTTCACATATATGCCCTCCCTAAGATGTGTATGTTCTATACTTTAATTATTATTTATATGATTGTCGAATAATCTTAACTAATAAGTTTAAAGAAAATAATACGAGTCCTCAAATTCTGTTTTAAAATAAATTCAATATATTCATCCTAAAACAAGGACTTCATACGCAAAGTACAATTTTATAAAAAAAGCCGATTTCTTTATAAAATAAGAAATCGACTTTTGGCTTAGTTATTGATTTAGTAATGGAAAACACCTTTTTAAGATAATTATGTTTATACTATAGACGTTGATCTTTCTGAAAGTTTAGTTGAAAATGATCCGCTTCATTGTATACCCCAAATTCATATCCTTTTTCCTTATAAAATTTAATAATTTCCGGAAGCGCTTGTAATGTCTGTGGTTTTTCATGCATTAGAACTACTTCCACATCTTCTGTTGTTGTACGCTTTACATTCTCTATAATTTGCTGCGGGTTACCTTTTAATTTCCAATCATTTGAATCTATCGTCCAATCCCAAACTTTTATTCCTGCTTCTACAATTTGATTACGAATTTCCTGCCCCTTTAATCCTGGTGCAGATCCATATGGAGGACGGACTAATTTAGGAGTTGTACCCGTAATATTATGAATAAGAGCTAACGTTTCTTTCATCTCCGGTACAAATTGTCCTTTTTTGTATAGCTTATCACTATTATGCGTCATACTATGTGCACCAATATAATGGCCTTCTTTTACTGCTCGTTTTACATTTTCCTGAAAACTTGTATTTTGCAAATTGCTACCTTGCATAAAAAATGTCGAAGCAACATTTTGCTCTTTTAGTACGTCTAAAAATTTCCCAGTTAATTCGCTAGGACCGTCATCAAATGTTAAATATACAACCTTTCCTACTGGTTTTCCATCAGGTCTTTTCTGTTTTGCCAGTGATGTGTCCTCTTTCTTTTCTTGTTGTTGCATATTAGCTAGCTTAATACTTTCATTAGCTACCCCTTTCGCTGGGATAGCGTTCCATTTCCCTATTAAAAAGAACATGAAAAAGGTCGTTGCTAAAACAACTCCTAGAGATAGTATTGCCTTAGTTACTACATTTGTTTTTTTCTTATTTTGTGATTCTTTCATTATGTTTCAATCCTTTCCCTACTAATTTTCATACTCGTTATTTATACAGCTAAGTATTAACTCCAGCTGATATTTACAATAAATAGATTAATAGAGGAAGGTGAAGATAAAATGCAGATAATGTCGAAATTAGTTAAAGAATAGCGTATTGCATCCACTCTTTAAAAAAATATTTGTTTCTCTACTACAGTTAAATTTGAAACCTGGATATACATCCAAAATAAAAAATACTACTCTTTCTAAATAACATTTTTACATCAAGATAACAGCATACCGGCATAAAGATAAAATACAGAGATGGCCGTACTATTGAAATTCTATTATAATTTTGTAATTGGAATTCATTTGAACCAAATGAAGAACTAGAAGAAATATTATTATGTGGAGGTACTCCGATGAACCTTGTAATTAGAGAGTTAGAAACAAATGATTTAGATAATCTCCCAGAGATTGATGACAGTTTTATAGTGAATGCTCGGTTAATTCTTTCTCTTTCCAAAGGAAATAGACATATAGCATATACAGTAGAAGACGTTCCGAGTTATGAAAAAAGTTATTTACAAAATCAAGATGATAATGAAGAACTGGCTTACAATGAATATATAAATAAACCTAATCAAGTCATTTACATAGCACTGTTACATAACCAAATCATTGGATTAATAGTATTGAAAAAGAATTGGAATCACTATGCTTACATAGAAGATATAACGGTAGATAAAAAATATCGTACAATCGGAGTTGGTAAAAGATTAGTTAATCAAGCAAAGCAGTGGGCAAAAAAAGGAAATATGCCAGGTATCATGCTTGAAACGCAAAATAATAATGTCGCAGCATGTAAATTTTATGAAAAATGTGGATTTGTAATTGGTGGGTTTGATTTTCTTGTTTATAAAGGTTTGGATATTGAAAGTGATGAAGTTGCGATTTATTGGTATTTTCATTTCAAATGAAACTTTTTTAAACATGAAACAAAGTCAAAATAAAAACCCCAATCTCTCTATATTAAAATTGAGAAACTGGGGTTAAGTTACTTAACAATATTTTTCATTTAAAACAAATAACTAATTAATAATCCTGCTGATAACAAGAAGCCGAAAATCGTATTTGTCATCGCTGTTGATTTCATTGCGATGCGCATATATCCAGGATCCTTTGCCCCTTTTTGGAAACTTTGAATTGCAGAAATTGGCTTTCTCAAACCTAGGAACATAACTAATGCCCAAGGGCTTATATAACCCATTAATACAATTACGGCAATCCATAAATACGCAATGAAAAAGGCTACCGCTAGTGTTACCACAGCTTTCTCTCTCCCAAGGAGGATTACTAATGTCTTTCTTCCACCTTTAATATCTTCTTCGATATCTCGGATGTTATTCGACATATTGATTGCACCTACTAAAATTCCAATTGGAATGGAAATCAATACACTTTCAATCGTTACAGTATTCGTTTGAATAAAGAAAGCAATGAGTACAAAACATGTCCCCATTAACAATCCAGAAACTAATTCTCCAAACGGGGTGTACGCAATTGGTAATGGACCGCCTGTATATAAATAGCCAACCGCCATCCCAATTAAACCAATAACTACTAACCACCAGCTACTATTCATACAAATATAAATGCCAATAAAAGCTGCTACGACATACAATAAAAGCGCAACTGTTAACACATTTTTTGGCTTCAATCCATGACGGACAATCCCGCCACCAATGCCAACAGAATCAGCGGTATCTAATCCACGTTTGAAATCATAGTACTCATTAAATAAGTTCGTTGCTATTTGCAGCGCTAAACATGCAAGCATCATCGCAATAAATAAAAGCCAATCAATTTTGGCAACGTAAAGTGATGCCACTGTTCCTAAAATTACAGGAGAAAACGTCGCCGTTAATGTATGTGGGCGCGTCATCTTCCATATTAATTTAGCGGAACTAATTTCCTTTTCATTCCCCATAACTCTGTTCAATCTCCCTACATTTTAAGTATAAAATCGCTAGAAGTATTTTTCTATCTATTGTCTACTTCACATCCATTCATTATATCAATAAATGATTATCCTTTCTAACAAATCTACTTTTAATAACGTGAAAAATTATAAAATGAAACTTTAATCAATGAGGGCCCATCCCTCACTGATTAATAGCCCACACCAATCTTGCTTTTACGTGCATGCCGACACTCCCTCACATTCGCCGAATTTTTAAAGAGGGAGTCTTACCCGCCCGCAAATATTGGGATATAAATAAAAGAGCCAACTCATATGAGCTAGCTCTTTCATCTCTTATTGTATAAAAATTCAATAGTTACGCTACATTGAAAAACAGATAGATCCTACTTTTGTAGCCCATTAATAATGGTATCTATATTCCATTTCATCATTTTCAAGTAAGTATCTCCATCCTCACCTGATTTACCTAGTGAGTCTGTAAAAATTGTCCCTGCAATCGGTACGTTTGTTTCTTTTGAAACAGTTTCCATGCTACGTCGATCTACACTTGTTTCAACAAATAAAGCTGGCACTTTGTTTGTTTGAATTGCACTTACAACATCTCTAATTTGATCTGGCGTACCTTGATTTTCTGAGTTAATTTCCCAAATGTATCCCGTCTTAATGTCATATGCTTTTCCAAAGTATTTAAAAGCACCTTCGCTAGAGATTAAGAAACGTTTTTCTTCAGGGATTTGATGAATTCTATTCACTGTCTCATCGTGTAATTTTTGAAGTTCTGCTACATACTTATCGGCATTTTTAGTATAGAACTCTTTATTTTTAGGATCTTCTTTAATTAATGCCTTCTTCACATTTTCAGCGTATAAAATACCATTTTTAATATTCATCCAAGCATGTGGGTCTGGTTCTTTTTCTAATCCTTTTGTTTCTAAGTAAATAGCTTCTACACCTTCACTTACTTTATAAACCGGTGCATCTTTCTCTGATTTATTTGCCGTTTTTAATAGTTTTTTAAACCATGCTCCGCCCTCTTCTAAGTTTAGCCCATTGTAAAACACCATATCTGCATCTGTCATTTTCATAACATCTTTTGGTAGTGGATCATATTCATGCGGGTTAGCTCCGATTGGAACAAGACTATGAATCTCAACTTTATCTTCACCAATTTGCTTCACCATATCATATATAATAGAGTATGTAGTTACAACTTTTAATTTTCCATTACCCTCTTCTTTTCCATTTGTGTTACTAGAACACGCTGTTAATGCAAATACGAAAATACAAAGTATTGATAATAAAACATTTTTAAATTTCATCTTTATCCTCCAATCAATTATGACAACTCTGCTCTATTTTTTCTAATTTTGATAGCTCTCCAAAACAATCCTTGTGACGGTGAGAAAAAGAATGCCAATGCGAACAAGAATGTTGCGACAAGAACAATTGTTGCACCTGAAGCGAGATTATAAGAGAAACTAAAATATAGCCCTACTACAGATGAAAGTGCACCAATACCTGCCGCTAAATAAATCATGACCCATAAACGGTTTGTTAATAAATAAGCTGTAGCCGCCGGTGTGATAAGCATCGCAACAACTAGAATAATTCCTACAGTTTGAAGTGATGCTACTGTAACCATTGTAAGTAGGATCATTAAGCCATAATGAATCCATTTATTCGGTAATCCATAGCTTTGCGCCATCGTTGGATCAAAAGTGGATACAAGTAATTCTTTGTAAAACAGTATCACAAGCCCGATAATGACCACCCCAATAATCAGTGTCATCCACATATCTGAAGAACGAACTGATAGGACGTTCCCGAATAAAATATGATACAAATCTGAACTACTCTTCATAAAGGTAATTAAAATAATTCCTATCGCGAAAACAGATGTAAACATAATCCCTATCGCCATATCATGTTTAATTCGACTATTTTGACTTACAAATCCGATTCCAACTGCAGTAATAACACCTGTTAAAACCGCCCCTATAAAATAGTTCATACCAATCATATAAGAAAGGGCTACGCCTGGAAGAACAGCATGTGAAATGGCATCTCCCATTAAAGCCATACCTCGTAAAATAATAAAACAGCCTATTACCCCGCAAATCACTCCTACCATAACGGAAGTTAATAACGCTTTCTGCAGAAAACCGTACTGCATTAATGCATCTATAAATTCTACAATCTTCATGATGAATGTACCTCCGCTGCATTATTAAACAATATGCCGTGATTCACATACGCTTTTGACATAATAGTTGGTTCTAATACTTGCCTTACTTCTCCGTAATGAATTAAGCTCTTATTCAATAATAGTAATTTATCAAAATAAGATTCTGCTTTACTTAGGTCGTGATGTACTACGACAATTGTTTTCCCTTCTTTACGTAACTCCCTAAGAATTTTAATAATTGTCTCTTCACTTGTTACATCAATTCCAACAAACGGTTCATCTAAGAAGAAGATTTCTGCCTTTTGTGCTAATGCTCTCGCTAAAAAGACACGTTGTTGTTGTCCACCTGAAAGCTCACCGATTTGACGATTCTTAAATTCCTCCATACCGACTTTTTTTAGACATTCAAAAGCCCAATCTCGATGCTCTTTCTTCGGTCTTTTCATCATCCCTAAAGATGGATACGTTCCGATTAGAACAACATCTAAAACTGTAATCGGGAAATCCCAATCTATATCACTCCTTTGTGGTACATAAGCAACATGCTTTCTAGCACTTCGAATATCCTCTCCAAGAACTTGAACATATCCCTTATCACTTGGAATTAGATTTAAAACAGCTTTCATTAAAGTAGATTTCCCCGCACCGTTTGGACCAATAATTCCAACGAGCTTTCCTTTTTCAATATCGAAGGAAACATTTTGAACTACTTGATTCCCTTGATAAGATACAAACAAATCTTTAACAATTATAGCCTCATCCATTTTTTATGCATTCCCCTTTCTTTTTTTCGTATATGTAATTATTTTGCGCAAATGCAACTTTTAAACAAAAAAATATAACACGAATGTAAATCCGCATTTAAGTTTCCTTAGGGAAACTTTTTTATATGAGTCAAATTATATAAGCTAGACACAAATTTGTAAACTGATTTTTACTAATTTATGAATATATAATAAAAATCATTATCACTGTGGAACAAAATATATTATCTATTTTATAATTTTTCAAAAAAGATATTACTGTGAAAAATAAGCAATATAGTATAAAAGAGAAAGAATCTACTCATATGAATTGGCTCTTTCTCTTTTAAAATATGTAATACACTCTACAGCAAAAAAACTATGCTTACGGTCAAATCACTTCCAAACAACACCTCGCCGCTCGTATTCCATTCTATATTCAACTGTAGCTGCAATTTTGGGACTTGCGAACCTTTCCGTGATCCAAAGACCTAAATCAAGCCCTGAAGTAACTCCTCTTGCAGTAATACTATCGCCTTAATCCACAATTCTGTAAGGAAGAAGTTCTGCTCCATATTCACTCATTTCATGCTGCGCTAAATGGTGCATTGTCGCCTTTTTACCACTCAATATACCGGATGCAGCTAGTAACATACCTCCTGTACAAACTCCCGCAACGATCGTTCCTTCATTGTGCATTTCTCTAATTATTTTAGTTAAAGTACCAAGCTCTGCTTGCTTTCGTGCCCCGTTCTCAGCTTTATGATTCCAGCCACCACCAGGTACAATTAACAAATCTGGACGATTATCCATTCGTAAAAAATCATGTAGTTTCACCGTAACTCCAAATGAAGTAGTCACTTCTTGTTTCCGTTCACTTGATACGAGTTCAACCGTAAATGGAGCACCTTCTTCTATCGCTCTTTTCAATACTTCAAAAGGAGCAAAAGAGACAAGCTCTCCAAAACCGTCAAACAATACAATTTGTATTTTCATTTGTAGAACACCTCATATGGTTTCTTTTTGAATCCCAAATTAGGAGGATACATGTTATTTACAAATTAACAATGAAGATAGCCTTTCTCCTCTTACTCTATAAACTTCCAAATGTTCTTCTAATTCCCTCTCTGCACTCATTACACTTAGCGTTTTCTTCACAAAATTCCAATTCAAACTGCCGGATAACCATAGTAACGAAGAAAGTCTTTTATAATCATTTGAAGTTAAAATGTTACTAGCTTTATACCCTTCTAAAAATGCTCTAGCAACTTCCGAACATACTTTATGCGACTGTATTCCTTCTGTCCGGGAATACCACTTTATTAAAAAGGCTAGTCCTTCCATACGATCAACATATGCAATGGATTCAAAATCTATAATTCCTTTTACAGATTGATTGGAATTCCATATGACATTTAAAGGATTTAAATCAGTTTGTACTATATACTCTAGATCATTCTTATGTGCGCTTTCTATATGATACTTAGCGAGATCTATATACCCTCTTAATTCCTTACATGTACCACCCTTATTTTCTAACAGCTTTATAAACTCAACATACCCATCCAAGTGAGATTTCTTTTGAAAAGTCGAGCTTTGAAACGTATTAGAAATGTCATGTATCTTTCTTGCTTCCTTTCCGAAAACTTCTGCCATCGTTTCTGTACAATGAGTAACATGTTCCCCTTCAATCCAAGTAGACAATACAAACCGGTACTGTTCATCATTCCAAGTGACAAATGTAAATGACTCTCCCGCCCTATTCTCCTTAATCTGCATAAATGGGATTCCATGCTCTCGTAAATAATACGTAAACCGTACTTGCTCTTTCAATTGTTCATTTGATAACGTCCCAAAGGCTGGATTGCTTGTTCGATCGCTATTTATAAACCGCGCGGAATATCGATTTCCATTTACGATGATTTTATAATGCAAATCTGTATGCCAACTGTTCTTATGTAATTCTTCTACTACTAATGTATGAATTTCTTTAAAATAATTTATTACTACGTCTTTTATTACGTGTTTCATACTATTCTCCTTACATACAAAAATTCATTTTTGTACTTCCGAATATAAAGCTTTTAAAGTGAGGATTTTTAAGATACACCTAATGTATTCAAATAAAAAATCCTATCCTACTGTGAGTAATAATACCGTTATGTAATTTTGCCGCCAAAATTACAGTAGCCTTCTTTCATCTATATAGATGAAAGAAGGCTACTAAATCTTTTTAAAAATCTAGTTATTTCATAGTGAATGTATTATTGATTAAATAATACATTTGTTTAACACAAATACTAAATAAGAAAAACTAACCGTCATAATGCAATTAACAAATTGAGGATCTTCATTTAAACTTTATAAAACTCAAATGTATTTTTTTCTAAACATATTGTTTCATCAGAAGTTTTGATAATGATATCAAAACGCTGACTATACGAATGCATAAATACTTCATATTGAATCCGGCGTTCTTCATGAGACTGCCTTAAATAATTTATATCAGCTCCCCTTTCAGCTATATCCCGGCTTGATCTTCTCATTAGTTCCGTTTCACCATCTGTATAAAAATAAATTTTCAAATCAAATAAATTAGGATTAATAAATGCGGCGCTCATTCCTTCCACAATCGTTACTTTATTTTCCGAAGAAATCAACTCACTTTTCATATAATGCGTATCTATCGTATAAAAATCTAGCCCAGCTCTAACCATATGAATATCTCTTTCTAAAGCTCCCAAATGATGCGCCGCTGGATGACAAGCTGTCATTTTATAACGATGATTTTCATTTTGATATGTATAGTGAATCACTGCATGCTTGCGGATATCCGAACTAACAATGTAAGGATCTGTATTAATATAATTTACTTCATTTTGATTTAGTAGCTTTACGAGTCTATTAGTAAACGTCGTTTTTCCAGCTGCACCATGTCCTGAAATACCGATAACAATTTGTTCATCTCTCATCTTTAACCAATTTATGATTTCTTGTAACAACTTATCCATCATTCTCCCCCTTGCGCTAATATACTACCCTTTATTTTAATATCCAAAAATCCTTTTATCTAATTATACATAAAAAGGAAAAGATAGTGTGATTATTCATCATACCATCTCTAATTCTAAACAACTTTATGATCTTTTAAATGACTTTATTATTTGTGAACACCTACATGATTAAATACATTTCTAACTTTATCAATCCAATAGAATATCCTCTATTTTTCGGTAATTTATGCGAACCAATGCAGTCATGACTAATAAAAAAGAGCCAATCTCCTATATGATAGAAGATTGGCCCTTTCCTTTATTTACTCCCCTGTTTCAGAAAATCGCTTTATACGTTCTCCAATTTCATCGCGAACACGTTGAAATTCAGCCCACTCTTTTCCTGCTGGATCATCAAATCCCCAGTGAACACGATTTACATCCGGCGGAGTAGATGGACATACAGCATCTGCATGACTACAAAGCGTAACGACTAAATCAGCACTATTTAAAATGTTTGCATCAATTATATCTGATGTTTGATTTGTTATGTCTATATTTACTTCATTCATTGCTTTAATTGCGTTTGGATTTACTCCATGTGCTTCGATTCCTGCAGAATACACATTCCACTTATCTCCTAAATATTTCTTTCCCCATGCTTCTGCCATTTGGCTTCGGCATGAATTTCCTGTACATAAGAAATAGATTGTCTTTTTGTTTTCCATGGTATTTTCCACCTTTATTTTTTAATTTAGACTGGTTGGTCATTAAAATATTTACGTTTAAACCAAAAAGCGACATTTACAAGTGCAATCATGACAGGTACTTCGACTAACGGTCCAATGACAGCTGCGAATGCTGCGCCCGAATGAATACCAAACACACCAACCGCTACCGTAATCGCTAACTCAAAGTTATTACTACCTGCTGTAAATGCTAACGTTGTTGTTACCGGATAGTTTGCACCAATTTTTCTTCCCATAAAGAAAGAAACGAAAAACATTACAATAAAATAGATTAATAACGGAATCGCTATTCTTACTACATCAAATGGTACACTAACAATCATCTCCCCTTTTAAAGAGAACATAACGATGATCGTAAATAGCAATGCAATTAATGTAAGTGGACTAATTTTAGGTATAAAGACCTTTTCATACCACTGTCTTCCTTTTAACTTAACTAATACAAAACGTGTTAACATACCTGCTATAAAAGGAATTCCCAAATAGATAAATACTGATTTCGCTACTTCTGCCATTGTAATATTAACGATAGCCCCTTCAATTCCTAACCATTCTGGGATTACTGTTACGAACACGTATGCATAAACCGAGAAGAACAACATTTGAAATACCGAGTTAAAAGCCACTAAACCTGCCGCATACTCTTTATCCCCATCAGCAAGGTCATTCCAAACAATTACCATTGCAATACAACGTGCTAACCCAATCATAATGAGTCCAACCATGTATTCTGGTTTATCAGGAAGAAAAATAATTGCTAAAACAAACATGAGTACAGGCCCAATAATCCAGTTTTGTACTAAAGATAAAACCAATACTTTTACATCTTTAAATACTCGGTCCATTTCCTCGTAACGAACCTTTGCTAATGGTGGATACATCATGACAATTAAACCAACAGCAAGCGGAATAGACGTCGTTCCAACCTGTAATGCATTCAGTCCGTCTACTACACTAGGAAACACAAACCCTAAACCAATCCCAACAGCCATCGCTAGAAAGATCCATAGTGTTAAATATCGGTCTAGAAAAGATAAACGTTTCATTTTATTTTCCATCCCCTATTAACAACAAGAATTTTTAGCTACCTCATTTGAAGTCGTGCAACAAGATGGAT
The DNA here is from genome assembly GCF_057809515.1 of Bacillus sp. FG16. Classification (NCBI taxonomy): domain Bacteria; kingdom Bacillati; phylum Bacillota; class Bacilli; order Caryophanales; family Bacillaceae; genus Bacillus; species Bacillus sp. FG16. The sequence goes on along the minus strand of NZ_JBMDKC010000073.1, from coordinate 15,478 downwards.
CTTCAATTTTATGAACATCACTTTGTGCTTTCGTATAAAAGAACTCCCACTCGTTCCCATCAGGATCCGTTATCCAAAACTTATCTTGCACTGCATAGCAACAAGTCGTATCCATCTCATCACGCGCAAAGAAACCTTCTTTTTCTAATCGTTCTTTATGTACTGTAATTTCTTCAGCTGTATCCACTTGAAAACCAAAATGATTTACCTGATTTCCATTCACTTCATCTCGTACGTTCAGCGTGAAATTAAGTCCTGGCGTCTCTAATAAAAATTTTGCATAATCCGTTTTCACCTTAACTGGTGATACACCAAATACCTTTTCATAAAATTCAATAGACTTTTCTAAATTCGTAACGTTTATACCAACGTGAACATATCTCATACATTATTCCTCCTCTTTATATATCATTAATCAATTTTTTTTGATTAATAACACAAAATTTTAACAGCAGCTACCTTTGCCTGTTTTTCTAAAGATACAGCACAATTCTTCTGATAATAAATTATTCACTTCCGCATCATTTAAATCATAATAACTCCACGTACCCTTTGTTTCTTTTACAATTAAACCTGCATCTAATAAAATCTTTAAATGATAGGACAACTTAGATTGTGTCATTTCAAAAATCTCTGTTAAATCACATACACAAGTCTGACCCCGCTGGCAAAGCTCATACATGATTTCTAAACGTTTCTGATCCGCCAACGCTTTAAACTTTTTCTCATAGAGCTGGAAATCTTGTGCCACTGTAGTTCACTCTCCTTTCATCAATTTTTTTTGATATTTATAGTATATACGCCGTTTAGTTCTTTATGCAACTAATTCATCAAGTTTTTTTGATTTTTAAAAAACCTTCCTCGCATTATATCTTTTTACAACTTAGTAGTTAAAATATTTCTAAGGAATGGAGTCTCTATAGCTACTAAAAAATTTTAATCTGATGTTTATAGGGTGGTGCCCCATGCCCATCAAGTTAAAATCTCATATTACCCCCAGAACGAAAATTTTGTGCATTTTGCTCGTATTTATTGTTTTGAGGAAATTCATATTTTTAGCTTGATGGCGACGGTAGCACCAACATTTCGCGAATTTTGTATGCTAAGCAAAATTTCATAAAGAAAAAGCCGATTTTCTGTACGCTAGGAAATCGACTTTTTTAGTAAATTATAGTTTAGTAATGTATTGTACTCATTGAGTAAACAATTTTGCATCCGCCCAGTCAGCATGATCATTGTCAATATTATCATTAGCATTATACGAAACTAACTCAAGTGTATTTTTTCCTGCAATATTTACTTCTACATGTTCAGCTGGATCGTGAGATTTTTTAACCGGACTTATATACAGAATTTTACCATCAGCGATTATCACAAAATTCACAGAACCATGACCAGCTGCTACTTGATCATCTATTCCTACATCTACTGTAAATTTAGAATACTGTCCATTCAAATTATACTTAATTGTACTATTTGAATGTGATCCAATCCCTTTGTCATATTTCACACCATTAATAGATAACTGTGTTTTATAAAACGATTGGTTTTTATTATACGAAAAATAATTAGGTGTCATTTGTTCTATATCTCCTACAACTGAAACTGGAGTTAACGTGTCACTTAAATATACAGATGTAGGTGTAGCAGCTGAAGTGGTTGTATTTCCACCTGCAAAAAATGTAAAAATAGTAATCATTAAAACTGCAACTAAACTTAATACTTTAAACCGAAAACATTTTGGGTCAATAACATACTTTGTATTCATATCAAATCCCCTTTCGATTTTGTAAATTACCTCTCTAATCTTTACATATCAATCTAAAATTTTCAAACTATTTCTATAATTATAAATATTTATGCAGAATTGTAAGAAAATTGAAAGCGCATCCTTGTGTTTTTAAGTGAAAGTTGATAATAGAAATGAAAAAAGACTTAAAAAGTCAAGTCTTAGAAGGAATCGCATCACATGCCCATATCTACCACTTAAGAATACTAACTCCCTCTAAGAGTAAAAATCATTATTACTTTTAAACAAACTAGATTATTAAAATAGAAAATGTTTTTTCTTTGCAGTTCATAGTCAAAATCAAATTATCCCTCCATTAAAAAGACCTTAAAATAATTCTTTCTCAATACCTATTTTTTCTAAAAAATGTATATTTTATAAAGGTGATATCTTAATTCATCTAAAATATCTAATAAAAGAAACAGGAATGAGAAAGGATTGATTTATATGAATAGAAAAAAGAACGGCAGGTTACAAAAGCCAATAAAAGTGCTTGCGACATCCGTTATTTTAGCAACCACGTTATTTGCACCTATTATGTCAAACAATTTAGATGTACATGCTGAGACTGCACAAACTGCAACTCAATTTGAACAAAGAGAGTTTGACCTTCCTGGTACAGGAAGTTTTTGGGATGAAGCAAAAAGAGAAAAAAGAGGTGAGCAAAAAAATTATATGCCAACAGGCATATATGTGAAACCTAATGAACAGGTTACAATTACAGTATCAGGAACGCAAAAGATTAGAGCCATTATTGGAACACATCAATATGATAAAGAATGGGGAAAAGAAATTGATCTTTCACCTGGCTCTAATACCATCTCTTCACCAAACGGCGGCGTATTAGGGTTAGATAATTTTCAAAGCACAGGAACAGTTAAGGTGCAAGTAACGCAAGGCGGTAGTCCGATTCCTTTCTTTGTATTAGGGAAACACACAAAAGCAGACTGGATTGCCATGATGAACAACTATCCAAATGCACATGCGGTACAATTAAAATCAGAACGAGCAGTACTAACTGTAACTCGTGATAGTGCCAATAAATATATTGTAAATCAAGATCCTGTGCCACTATTAAATAAATATGATGAAATGATTCGAGCGCAAGACAAGATATCGGGGCTATCTGAAACAGATCCTAATCCTTTACATCGTTCAACTCGTCGTATTTGGGCCTTTGTAGAAAACCCTAACGCACAAAGTTGGGACATGTATGCAAGTTGGGATGGAGCCGTATTTACGACTGCTGGTGAGGCTATCAAAAGTACTTTAAATGTCAATGAGTTTGGATGGGGACAAATGCATGAAGCGGGACATGCAAGACAACAATATCCATGGACGTGGGGTAATGGAAGTGGCATGGGTGAAGTAACTGTTAATTTATATTCTTTAGTTGCTGACAAGAAAGTATATCCAAATAAACCAACACGTTTAGAAACAGAGGGAGATTATAAAAGAGCCTTTGCGTATTTAAAGCAAACGAATAAAGAATACAATAATATTGATGATCCGTTTGTAAAACTTGCGATGCTTTGGCAGCTTCATTTAGCTTATGGTGATGATTTTTATCCAAATCTCCACAAACTATATCGAGAGTTACCAGAGGATCAACTTCCAAAAACGGACGAAGATAAAATACAAGCATTTATTTACAATACTTCAAAGGTAGCAAAACAAAATTTACTTCCTTTCTTTGATCAATGGGGGCTGAAAGCATCAACAGAAACACGACAAAAAATCGAAGCTTTGAATAATCCAACATTAATTGCCCCTATCTGGGAAGCGACAGATGCTAAACCAGTTAAACCGCTTGCTGTATTGTCTAAAAAAATAATGAAAGCAAGTGCAAATAGTGAGGAATCAACGGGTTCAGCTAGTAAGGCGATAGATGGAAAAACAGATACATTTTGGCATAGTAGTTGGACACCAAATCAATATCCTTACAATTTGACACTAGAACTTGGTAATACACGTACCATTTCACAATTGGCATATCTTCCAAGGCAGGATGGGTCAGAAAATGGCCGTATTTTAACTTACAATATTTATACGAGTGTAGATGGCGTTACGTATGACAAAATATCATCAGGAACATGGGAAAATAATAGTAATAAGAAAAATGTAACATTTAATCCTGTTACTGTAAAATATGTGAAACTAGAAGTAACAAATGGAAAGAATGGATTTGCTTCAGCAGCTGAAGTAGATATTTTGGGATATTAATTATTTAAACAAACGGCTGAGGTTCTTTAATTGATTGAGTGTTACAAGAAGTATAAGATGGCCATTTTGGTCAACTTATACTTCTTTTAGTTTACGGCCAACTTATGCTTCCAGGATTTGAAGACTATTTTTAATGTCGCCTTTAAATAAAGTCGCGACTTTTAGGGATAGCATCACATCATCAATCTAAGAATAGCAAATACCCCAAAACGAAAAAAATGTACATTTTTTTCGTTTTGGGGCGTTATAAAATCCTTAAGTTGATGGGCATATGGCGACTCATTTCTAGAATTGTTTTCATGTGTCAATGATAGAAATATATTTTTAATTATGGCTACTTTTCAACTAGTACGATATCATCAAGATAGGCATCACCGATGTTAACATATCCATTAATTTGTAAGATGACCTTATATGGATTATTAGTATTTAGAGTAGTAAATTCAACCGATTTTTGTTCATACTGTGTGGAAGTAAACGTCATAACAAATGTGTTTTCCTCCCCAGGAGACTGTGCTCCTACAAATAAGGTTTTTTCAGGACCCGATACTTTTCCAGATGCGGACATGATGTATGTAGTATTAGGCTTCAAAGTTACGTCTCCCTTAAGATGACCGGTTCCTGAACTAAAATGAAGTCCTTTAGAATTATTTACTCCTGCATGCTCTTCAATATTGTAAATTAAAGAGCCATATGCTGGTTTAAAAGGTTCTAAACTTGAATTGTGGTCAAAATCAATATTTAAAATATAAGGGTTCTCCTTCTCCTTTAATTGTACATTATCAAACTTAACCCTCCCATTTGCTGTAGAAGCAAGTTTGACAGCAAAGTTTGACACATCTTCCCCTGTTTTAAACTTTATCTCATGATGTTCCGGCTTAAATCCTGTATACTGCTTCTTTGTTAATGGAACGATTTCTTGATTGGCATTCAGATTACCTACTGTTACTTCTGATGGGGAAACTATACTTCCCGCTATATCAAATGTTAATGTATATTCTGTATGCGGCTTTACAGTAACAAGCTGATAGGCTGTGTCTGCATGTATTAATTTGAGATAATGATTGCCTGGTTCAGAAGTGCCGATATTCTCGGTAGAAGAATTAGGATTAGATAAAATCCAGTTATTTAGCCCATCCTCAAAGTCTCCATTCCTAACTTGTTCATTTGCAGATGAACTATCTGCTGATACAATACCTGAAAAACCTATACTAGCACTTAATACAATTGCTGTAGACAATACTCCGATACCGCTTTTTTTAAACAATTTCTTCATCTCCTTTGGTCAAATTAAAATTTACTCTTTCATTTTTCTATATATATTTGGATAAACCTGCCAGAGAACAACTTTATTAATAAATAATTTACAAGTTATTTTCAATTGAAAGATCTTCAACATATACAAGGAGACCTCGCTCAAATCGAAAGGGTAAAGAAAACATATCAAGAGAGCAAAGTGACCTATTAATTAAGGGAATCGTCAGTTCCACTTGCTCGTTTATTAAGGTTTTTTAGTATCAATTTGGCCCAACATTATTCCAAAGCTACATGAATAAAACAAACGGCAAGCTTATGGGTTAATAATTCATTCACGGCCAATTTATGCTTCCAATTCCGTTGAATAATTAGATAATCACCTACAAAAATAAGTGTTTTCTGGCCAACTTATACTTCCAACTGCGGCCAACTTATAGGTAAAGTCACAAAATATACAGAAAGGATGGCGTTCTTTTATGACTCTATCAATTCAGGATGAATTTCAGTTGTTCGCTAAAGAACTACAGCGATATCTATCTCCACATATTCTTCAACAATTCGCACAAGAGACAGGTTTTGTAAAACGTAAAAGTAAGTATGGCGCACTTGATTTGGCTGCTTTATGTATCTGGATTAGTCAACATGTAGCAAGTGATTCTCTCACTCAATTATGTAGTCAGCTTTATGCAAATACAGCTACACTCATAAGTCCAGAAGGACTGAATCAACGCTTTAATCCAGCAGCTGTCGCATTTCTTCGAGAAGTTTTTACTTCTCTTCTCACACAAAAACTCTGTTCAAATCACTCACTTTCTGCACATATAATCTCTACTTTCAATCGTATCCGTATTCTAGATGCAACAGTGTTTCAACTGCCTGACCATCTCGCCACTGACTATCAAGGTTCAGGTGGAAGTAGTAATACGGCAGGCATGAAAATCCAATTGGAATACGATTTACTTAGTGGTCAATTTCTTAACGTGCAGCTTGGACCAGGAAAGAATAATGATAAAACATACGGTACTATCTGCCTTGAAACCGTAGAAGCAGGCGATTTGTGTTTACGTGATCTTGGTTACTTCGATTTAGGAGACTTACAAGCCATTCATGATAAAGAGGCTTACTATATCTCGCGGTTGAAGTTGAATACACGCATTTATATCAAGAACCCTGAACCAGAATACTTCAACAATGGTACGTTAAAAAAGCAAACAGAATACATCCAGCTTGATATGACACAAATGCTGTCTGGTCTAATTCCTGGTGAAACGATGGAAATCCCCGAGGCATACATTGGCCAAAATCAGAAACTTCCAGCACGTGTCATTATTCATCGTTTAACCGATGATCAAACACAAACACGTCTGAAAAACCAAGCGATACGTGAAAAGAAGAAAGGCATTGTCATGAAGGATAAAAGTAAACGTTTAATGGGCATGAATGTATATATCACGAATACGTCGCTAGAAGAAGTACCGACGAACTACGTGCATTCATTATATTCACTTCGTTGGCAGATTGAAATTTTGTTTAAAACGTGGAAGTCATTCTTTGAAATTGATGAATGCCAAAATATAAAAAGAGAACGCCTAGAGTGCCATTTATATGGACAACTTATCGGCATTCTCCTATGTTCTTCTACGATGTTTCAAATGCGTCAGTTTCTATTTAAAAAGAAAAAGCAAGAGCTGAGTGAATATAAAGCAATTTATATGATTAAAGATTTCTTTCCATTACTGTTTCAAGCGCTAGCCTATGGCACAGAAGAACTTTTAAAAATTCTGTATTGTCTTTATCAACTGCTCAAAAAGAACGGTCGTAAATGTCATCGGTATAAGAAGATGACCGTCTTTGATATTCTAGGGATTGTGTATAAAACGACAGTGAAGGATAGACAAGCTGCCTAGCGAAAAAACCGCGTTTTAATAGGCTTCTTTAGCATGCCTACTTTTTTATCACTTGCTAGTTTTAAAACAAGGATTATTTCGTATCTAGTAATTTATTTTGTTAGCCTGATGGGCATGGGGTGGTGCCCCTATAAACAAAACCCACCAGAAACATCTAAAATCTGCCCTGTTATCCAACGACTATCAGAAGCAGCAAGGAACGCTACTGCATCTGCGATATCTTCAACTTGCCCTATTCGTCCGAAAACAGATGAATTCGTAGCAAAATTTCGTATTTCCGGATCATCTAGCAATTTTGCATTAATATCTGTCTTCGTATATCCAGGCATAATTGTATTCACTGTTATACCTCTTTCTCCGAGATGTTTAGCTAGAGGAAGTGTCATCGTATTTAATGCACCTTTACTTAAACCGTATGCAATAGACCCTGTAAAACCAAGTCTTACTTCAGCTGATGAAATGTTAATAACGCGCCCCTCTGCTCGTAGTAACGGTAATGTTTGCTGAATTAAGAAGAATGGTGCTTTAATATTTACGGCCATAATTTCATCAAAAACTTCTTCTGTCGTATTTTCAATCGTTCCTTGTGTACCTATCCCTGCATTGTTTACTAAAATATCAATCTCTGATGCACCAACTCTTATTTGTAATTCATTCTTCAATTGTTCTACTAACTTTTTGACACCATCAACTGAATTGAGATCAGCTTCAATTAAGAATGCTTTTCCTCCATTAGATTCAATCTCACTAATTGTTTCATCTGCAGCTGCCTTATTTCGGCCGTAGTGAATCGCTACTAATGCACCGTCGTTTGCCAATCTCATCGCAATCGCCCGACCAATACCGCGACTCGCCCCTGTTACTATCGCTACTTTCCCATCAAGATTCTTCATTTTTTCCATCCTTCCTAAATTTCCGTTTAATAAAAATCTATACTTATATTTTCATGTAAACCCCAATCATTTTAAATATAAATTCATAGGTAATTTAGTTTCTTTACTTATGATATTATAGTTATAAATCACAATTTACTTTAGAAAATAAATCAAGGGAGATACCCCAATGCAAAATGCAGTAAAACTAGATGAAATCGATCACAAAATAATGAACTTGTTGTATGAAAATGCGAGAATTTCTGTTTCAGAAATAGGAAGAATTATATCCATGACGCAACCTGCTGTAAAAGAGCGTATTAACAAACTTGAAGATCAAGGAGTGATAGCGGCTTACCGAACGAAATTTGAGCCTTCCAAAATTAATAAAAACATTCAAGCATTCATCATGTTTAAAACGAGCCAATGCTCTGATTTTATCCAATTTTGTAATGCCGCTCCTGAAGTAACAGATTTATATCGAATTAGTGGGGAGTTTAATTATATGATGAAAGTCATGAGCGATTCGATGGATTCTCTCGCTGCATTTTTAGACTCTTTAATGCAATTTGGCTTGTCGTCTCCTTTAATTGTTTTAAAAAGTGAGTTTGAGGAGAAATTGTCGTTCTAATAAGAGGACACTAAGGTAGAAATATCAAGTGTATGTGAAAAAATTCTTTTATAATATAATAAAACCAGCCATAGGCTGGTTCTTTTTTCATTCAATTTCCTACTAAAAATCCCGGGTATAATCCCCCTTCTCACTTACCCTTGATTCCTCTGCGCCTCTTTAAACTCCTCCTTCACCTTCTCTAACAACCCTTCTTCCGTAATTAATCGATACGCCGTATTTGCTAATGCTTTTGCCGATGTAATTAATGCTTTATCCCCTAGTTCTGAACGTGCTGCTTCTCTAAATTCATTCGTATGCGCAATTAAGTCATCTGGACCAATTTTAATGTACGGGTGAATGGTCGGTACGACTTGGCTTACATTTCCTGCGTCTGTTGAACCAATACCCACTCTTTCTTTACGGTTTACGTCTTCGCCTAATAATTCTAGTTCTTCTGCTACGACGTCGTTATATGTTTTTGTTACGAGTAGTTCATCGATTTCATTTTGGAATTGATGGATTTTCACTTTTGTGCCTGTTGCTAATGCTGCTCCCTGTGCGATATTTCTTACTTTTTCTGTTACTTCTGCACATCTTTTTCTCGTTGCTGCGCGGATGAAGAATCTTGCTGCGGCGTAGTCAGGAATAATGTTAGGTGCTTTTCCGCCCTCTGTAATAACACCATGAATTCTTACATCTGACGGAAGTTGTTGGCGAAGTGCGTTAATACCGTTATAGAGCTGAATAACCGCATCTAATGCGTTAATCCCTTCTTCTGGCGAAGCTGCAGCGTGAGCTGTTTTTCCGTAAAAATGAAAATCAAGTGGATCGACTGCTAGTGAAGGACTCGTTGTCGCTGTTTTTCCGCTCGGATGAATCATAAGTGCCGCATCAATATCTTTAAATAACCCCGCTTTTACATAACTCGCTTTCGCACTACCGTTTGGTCCTCCTTCTTCAGCCGGAGTACCAAACACGACAACTTCCCCGCCAATTTCTTCAAGCGTTTCTGATAATGCGATTGCTGCTGCAACGCTAATTGTGCCAATTAAATTGTGACCACACGCATGGCCTAATCCTGGTAAAGCGTCATACTCCGCTAAAAATGCGATGACTGGTCCTTTTTCCCCTGAACTTTTCCGCGCAATAAAACCTGTTTCATGCCCAGCTATATTGTGTTGCAACTGAAAACCAGCACTCCCTAGTAATAAGCTTAACGTTCTTGATGCGTAAAACTCTTGGTTACCAATTTCCGGATTCGCATGAATATCATGACTTGTTTCTATGTACTTTTCCTTATTTCTTTCGATACTCTCTTCAATTGTTTTTCTTTGTGACGCTACTCCTGTCGCTCCCATTTTTCTTCCTCCTTTATTTTCACGTAAAAAAGCCTCTTTCTAAAAGATAGAAAGAGGCTTCTGTATATACAATCAAAATGAGCTTCTTTCTTATCTTTCAAGTTACCTTGCTGGAATTGGCACAGTATTCATAACGAATCCGCTGCCGAGGTATCATAGGGCCAGTCCCTCCACCTCTCGCGATAAGAATTTTCATAAAATTATATTAAATTACATTTATTCTAAGTTCATTCCAATTAAAAGTCAAGGAATTCCTATCCGAATTTACCGAATATCTAAAAATCCTTTTAATACACCAATTGTTTCTGGTGCTTGCAGTCTTGCACATACGTACGGAAATTCCGTACTACCTTCAAATATCATTTGAGATGTGAGCGGTGCGCCTGCCCAGAAGATTTCATCATCGATTACGATAAACGGGAATGCTTTATTTTGTCTTTGTAACTTTACATTTTTCAGCGGAACTGGTCCATCACTATAAACTGTTATTTGTGCATTTGTACGCATTAACGCTTGCCATACTCGTTTATCTACTTGTTTCGTACTTGGCAGTGAAATAATAATTTTTCGTTTTGCGGCTAAAATATCTTTTAATAGCCCTTTCGGCTCTTCAAGATTCATTTCCATAAACCAGCGTAAACGTTTCGAAATTTTCCGTTCCCACAATTGTCTTGATGTCGTGCGGTCATACACATCTCCATGACGTTCTATATGAGCTGTTAATTGCGATAACGCTTGTTTTCTAGAAAGATTTTTACGCATATAATGGCAATCTGATAATTGAATGAACTTCCCTCTCGCCCTTGTCACTGCTACATTGACGAGGCGATGATTTTTATGGTCAAAGAATAACACGCCAGGTCGTTCTTGCGGATAACTGTCAACCGTATCAAAGATCATCATATCTCTTTCAGAACCTTGAAACTTATGAACTGTCGCCGCTAAAACTGGTATGTTTTGATATTTCGTTCTCTGCAACATTTCTCTAATACACGTCGATAAAAAGCGTGACTGCGCCCTGTAAGGTGTCACAACACCAATGGATTGCACACCATCTAACAATCCGATTAACATCATTTGCATTGCTACTAAACCAGACATAATGTTAAAACGTGAACCAGAAGCAGCATCTTTTAACGAAAAAGCTCCCATTTGGCTCGTATCAAATAAAACACTCGCTTCATTTGCGAACGGCTGCAATTGCGCAAGTTCTTTACGCTCTGAAACAGACGGATGATCGTATACTCTATTTTTATAAATAAACGAATTCGTAAACTTCGATATATCCGCATGCATACGTCTTTGTTCCTGCAACATAAATAGGTTCGGATGTGCTTCTGATTTATTAACAGACTCAACAATCCCAGCATGGTAAAACATATCTTCCCCAAGCCATTTGCGAACAAGTTCATGGTTCGCCATCGCAATTGGAGGTAATTGTAAAAAGTCGCCACAAACAACGATACGTTTTCCAAGTGAAGCAGCTAATGCGATTTGCGGAACGAACGCCATACTCACTTCATCTACGACAACTAAATCAAATGTACGCTCATAAATCAGCGCATCAATTGCACATTTTGATAGAGTTGCACCAATTACTTTTGCATTTTCAATATATTCTTTTTCTACTTCTTTAATTTTCGCTTTTTGCTTTCGAAGATCACTTTCAATCTCTTGTATACGCTTCTTATCAGCAGAAGTCGCTTTATATGATAAAATCTTTTCACGAAGATCTTGTCGTGTTTCTTCTAAATAGAGTCTTTCTTCTCCCCAAGATCCGTTCGTCGTTTCAACTAGCTTCGACGTAAGTAATGTTTCATGATTTCGTATATGTTCATGTTGACTATAACCGTAACGAACAATTTCGCCAGGTGTCCATTTCTTTTTCTTCTCAATTTGTTTCGTTACTTCGCTCATTAATACGTCCACTGCCGCATTACTATGAGCTAACACAAGTACCGATTTTCCTTTTTGGTAATGAGCCGAAATAATACGTGATAAATTGTACGACTTCCCTGTTCCAGGCGGTCCCCATACGTACGTTGTCGGATTGTAAAACGAACGATATGCTAGTTCATTTTTCGGATTTTTCATCTTCTCAATATGCTTCGGACTGCTCGTCCCATCAACGAGACGCTTTATACGATTACGTTTTAGCTTATCTTTACGTGCTTCTTTCAATCGCTCTTGCAGTTGCTCTAAAAGTTGCCACGGTTCACTGTATAAAACCGCTTCTCTTATTTCACCTTGTATATAATCATTTAATTTCAATTCTATTTCTAATCCATGTACAGATAATACTTCTCCTGTCGCTTCCTCACCATCGAACTCAATTCGAATTGGTGAACCTTCAGGTAAACTTACTTCCGAAATAAGCTGAAATACATACACTGTATTCTCATAATCTGTATATAAAAAACGACCGTTCATGATAGAAATTTTACTACCACCTATCGTTTTCCAATGTTTAATTTCATATGCTAATGCATAATGCCACTCTTTCATCGTTTCCGATAATGAAGGAGTTTGAGTAGGTATATTCATCGTATAATCTCCTTCCTTCTCCCCAAACATACTTTCTCACTATACCATACAACACGCTTAAATTTGTAAGGTTTTTATCTTGCTTATTTTCTTAATTTTCAATAATATATTGTATATAATTTTCAGAAAGAAGGAATCTACATGCCAGTTAGAAGAATTGAACACGTAGGACTTATGGTTGCAAACTTAGAAACATCTATTACTTTTTATGAAAAAGTAGTTGGCTTACAGCTCATTAAGCGAATGGGACACCCAAACCCAGACTTAAAACTCGCTTTTTTAGGTGTAGAAGAATCGAAGGAAACGATACTTGAATTAATTGAAGGCTACAATTCTTCTCTTCCGGCAGAAGGAAAAGTACATCACATTTGCTTTAAGGTAGATTCATTAGAAGAAGAAATCACAAGACTAAAGAAACACACAGTAACCTTTTTACTAGGAGAAGAAGTCGAAACATTACCAGATGGAACACGTTACATATTCTTCGCTGGTCCTGATGGAGAGTGGATTGAGTTTTTTGAGACGGAGAGATAATCTGAAGAGACTTTTTACTTCAATAAAGTATAATAAAAGCCGTAGGAGTTTAATGCCTACAACTTTGTAAAAGGATCTTGATTCACTATAAAATATCCTCTATAGGTTTATTCTTAAAATTTACTTTTAACTTGATATTGATGTGACGTAATCTTAAATATTTAGAAATTTAAAAAGCCCCCTAATATTGTTAAAGGGGCTTTACTCATACGAATGATAATTTTTATAAATAATTGCTAAATAGTGAATTTACATAAATGCTTTTAGAAGCTCTTGAACTAATGGGATTGCTCCACCTATAAATTTTAAAACTGCCATTGCGATTTCCATATTATTTCCTCCTCTTTTGTTAGTACTGGGATGTGATTAAACTTTATACCCTCATTATAGTAAACGCTTACATTTGTAACAATACATTTCTGTATGCAATATTGCATATTTATACGTTTTGACAATATTTGACCTCTATTAGTCATTCTTTAATGGTACCATAACGAAGTGAGAGTCTTTAAGGGTTCTCCTTAATAGGAGGAAATATGGAGAAAGTGCAAGATATTTACAGTAATCTAAAATTTAAAAGTTGGTTTAAACAAGTATTAGCTGTAGGAGGAATATTAGGATTCTGCTACTTGGTGTTATATGGTTTCTGTTTTTTAGTTGATATGTAAATATTATACAACTATACTAGTGGAGTCTTGCCTACAGAGGTAAGACTCTTTTATTGTACTTGAGATGAACAAACTACATACAATAGTCTTCAGTTTCTCTTTATGGTTCCTTGTTCCTCTATGTTCTAGACCCACTATTCCCTATCATTGAAAGTAAATAAACTTCTATTTAAAAATTTCCATTTATATTAAAAAGCAAAGCATAAGTTGTATTCCATTTCGGTACAATTTTTTATCTTTGAAAAGGACTTAAATCTTATTAATAGATTTGAGTCTTTTTTGCATACATTAATCTCTATATAACCATATAAATATAATATATTAAAAACAATTTAAATGCAAGAATACTTGTAGAGGAACCGCCAGCACTTCGAAAAAAAACAAGTTAAGCTAAAAAATACAATAAGCTGCCCATATGGACAGCTTATTTACATAATTTTCTTTATTGGAAGTACACTTAAGGACATTTTTAACTTAATAGGAGTCTAATATCTCAAGTTTCTTAGCTAATACCCAGCTATTTAGACCTAAATATGCATAAATATTGTAATAAAAATAATTCCCGTTTCTCAATGTTTCCTATAATCTTTTAATATCTTCATAGAATATAGGCCAACCTTGCATTAAGATATTATATATATATTTCTTACTACAAATATGGACGGTATTATCCTTGTTGCAGTTTTAATTTTAATCAAGTCTATTGTAATTACACAGATTGAAATATCTATTCAATTTCAAAAATAGCAAAGGAAATGTATATAAAAAGATCACTTGTCTTAGAAACAAGTGATCTTTTCATTAGATATACTGCAACTTGCTAACAGCAGGTAATTGTTATCCTATTCATATGTTCAATAGATATTATAATACATTTTTTAGTTATATAGACGGAATTGTTTCTAATGAAATGAGACCAAAAATATTTCAAAAGGTAGCATTAATTATTTAGTGCTTTAAAAATGCAATTTTGAACCTTTCGAAGCACTAAATCAGGTAAATTTTAATAAACTTTAAACTTTGTCTGCATCTGGATCTCACAATTGAGCCTGAGTAATTAATCCTGTCAACATAACAAAAAGAGTCCTGATTGAAACAAACTCTTTTATGAGTTTTTACAAGTATAAACTTTTAAACACATAATTACATTTCTATTATTTATTTTACCACTTGTACAGATGCTGGTTTCCACCCCTGATTCTCTACCCAATCAATATTAACCTTATATTTTTTATTACTTTGTTTATCTCGTACATTACCGTAGGCTTTATTATTACCATTATTTCCAATAAAATCGAAAATCAATTGGCTCTCTGGAACATCAACAGCATAAGAGATTGCTTTTTTCATCTCACTCCAATCTACTGTTCCTTCTTTAAATTTCATATCAGGTTTTGCTCCTTGCTCTGTACCAATTGGCTTCCATGAAGGATTAGTTTGAGGATCCTTTTCTTGAAATATCGTTTTTTCTTCCTCTTTATTTTCATTTCCGTTCGTTTTTACCGATTTTTCTACTTTTTGTTTCCCTTCTAACTGTGCTGCTTCTTTATCTTCGCTTTTCTTTTCTTCTATCTTTGCCATTTCTTTATCTTCAGTTTTCTTCTCTTCTATCTTTGCTGTTTCTTTATCTTCAGTTTTCTTCTCTTTTATCTTTGCTGTTTCTTTATCTTCAGTTTTCTTCTCTTCTATCTTTGCTGTTTCTTTATCTTCAGT
>NZ_JBMDKC010000072.1:0-28361 GCF_057809515.1 Bacillus sp. FG16 | reverse complement strand
AATTTGTACATGCTTAAACAAGTGAAAATGTACATGATCATCTTGACATTTACACATTGTGCAAAGAACATCACCTCTGAAGTTAGTATAACCTGAATAAAGTGCGTATGTATGTATTCATAAATGTAAGAGCAAGATTACAAAGGTGGAAATATGATTGTTTTTCTATTTTGTGATAGCATGAAATTTGGAAATAAACATCAAGAGGAGGGCTAAAAGTGAAGTTAATTTCATGGAATGTAAATGGTTTGCGAGCAGTTATCGCAAAAGGTGGATTTTTGGAATATCTTGAGAAATCAAGTGCTGATATATTTTGTCTACAAGAGATTAAATTACAAGAAGGGCAAATTGATTTAAATCTAGAGGGATATTATACATACTGGAATTATGCTGTGAAAAAAGGATATTCAGGAACAGCTATTTTTTCGAAAAAAGAACCGCTTTCAGTTACATATGGTTTAGGCATTGAAGAGCATGACCAAGAAGGGCGACTTATTACTTTAGAATTCGAAGATTTTTACATGATAACGTTGTATACACCAAATTCAAAACGTGGATTAGAAAGATTAGATTACAGAATGAAATGGGAAGATGATTTCAGGTCCTATATCAAACGATTAGATGAGAAAAAACCAGTTATTTTTTGTGGAGACTTAAATGTTGCTCATAAAGAAATCGATTTAAAAAATCCAAAAAGTAATCGTAAAAACCCTGGATTCTCTGATGAGGAACGAGAGAAATTTACATGTATTTTAGAAGAAGGGTTTGTTGATACGTATCGTTATCTTTATCCTAATCAAGAAGGTGCATATTCGTGGTGGTCGTATCGGATGGGAGCGAGAGCAAAAAATATTGGATGGCGTTTAGATTATTTTTGTGTTTCGGAAAGAATGAAAGACCAAATAACAGAAGCGAAAATTAATAGTGAAGTAATGGGGTCAGACCATTGTCCAGTTGAATTACATATAAATTTCTAAAAAAGAAGTATCTCCCTAATATTAGGTGGATACTTCTTTTTTTATTCAGTTTGTTAAAATTTTTCAAATCATTCTTGAAATAATTCTATATTAAATATATACTTAGTAACGATAATCATTATCAGTGAAAATGATTATCAAATGATGAAGGTGTAAAAGAATTATAGTCTAGGGGAAGTGAACGAGAATGAGTTCTGGATAAAATTATTAATCTAATGAAATATATATATGGGACAAGATTCATATAGTTAAATTTTATTGAGAATATAGTTTGAAAATTCGAGAGGAGACATATAAAGATGAACAAGAAATTATTTACTTTAGGGATGGTTACAGTTTTAAGTGTAGGTTTAGCGGCATGTAATAGTACGGATAAAACTTCAGGCGAGCAAAAACAACAGACGAAAGCTACGGAAACGAAAAAAGATGAAAAGCGAAAAATTACATATTTAGGTAAAGAATATACAGTGCCAGCAAAAGTAGATAAAATTGCGACAGCTAGTTTAGAGTCAATGGAAGATGCGGCAGTACTTGGAATTAAACCAGTTGGTGCCATTACTGTGGGTGGTAAATTACCGAAGTATCTTGAGAAAGATTTAGAAGGTGCGAAATCTGTTGGTGAGAAAATGGAACCAAATTTCGAAACATTACTTCAATTAAAACCAGACGTTATTACATCAAGTACGAAATTCCCAGCAGAAACAGCTGAAAAGTTTACGAAAGTAGCTCCTACATTCCCGGTATCACACGTTTCAACAAATTGGGAAGATAACTTAAAGTTAATGGGAGAATTAACTGGTAAAAAAGATAAAGCAGAAAAAATTATTAAAGACTACAATTCGGACGCTGAAAAAGCAAAAGCAAAACTAGGAGATAAGTTAAAAGATAAAAAAGTACTTGTCATTAGACTAAGAGCAAATGACTTATTCCTATACCCAGAAGGAGTATACTTTAACCCCGTAATTTATAAAGATCTTGGACTAACTGCTCCAGAACAACTTAAAACGGTAAAAGCACAAGAAAAAATTTCTTTAGAAAAATTAGCTGAAGTTAATCCTGATTATATCTTCTTACAATACGAGGCAAGTGAAAATAATAAACCGAAAGTGCTAGAAGACATTGAAAATAATCCAATTTGGCAAAGTATGAACGCTGCGAAAGAAAAGAAAGTATTTGTAAATGTTGTAGACCCAATGGCACAAGGTGGTACAGCTTGGAGTAAAACAGCATTCTTAAAAGAAGCAGTGAAAAATTTATCTAAATAATACAATAAGTAAGGTGCGTTGAATGATATGCAGAAAACAAATGCAGTACCAGTAACTATATTATGTATAGCACCCATACTCATCTTATTTACAGTTATACTTTCGATTTTGTATGGTGCAAAAAGTATTGACGCTGAAACAGTGTGGAACGCATTATTTCATTTTGATTCAAGCGATGTAAATCATAATATTATTATTACTTCACGTTTACCAAGGGTAGTTGCAGCTCTTTTAGTCGGAGCATTTCTAGCCATATCAGGAGCACTTATGCAGGGGATGACAAGAAACTATCTTGCATCCCCTTCTATTATGGGTGTGACGGATGGTGCTGCCTTTGTTATTACACTTAGCATGATTTTTCTTCCGGGAATGTCATCAATTGGTATGGTTTTATGTTCAATGATTGGTTCTGCACTAGGAGCCGGTATCGTGTTTGGTTTTGGTTCGCTCCTTCAAAATGGCTTATCACCAGTTAGGTTAGCGATTATAGGAACAGTTATTGGAACATTTTTAAGTAGTGTATCGGCTGCAATGGCTTCGTATTTCCAAATTTCTCAAAATGTTAGTTTTTGGTTTAATGCAAAGTTAGATCAAGTAGATCCTAATATCATTAAAATCACGATACCGTTTGGGATAATTGGAATAATTTTAGCACTGTTAATATCAAAATCTATTACCATTCTTTCATTAGGCGAAGAGGTTTCTATTAATTTAGGGCAACGTACAAAACTAGTTAAAGCGATGGCAATTTTATCAGTTATCTTTTTAACAGGAACAGCAGTTGCTTTAGTGGGGAAAGTTGGTTTTGTAGGTTTAATTATTCCGCACATTACCCGCTTTATAATTGGGGTAGATTATAAGTGGATTTTGCCATGTGCAGGAGTTATTGGTGGCGTTTTCTTAGCGTTATGTGACGTTTTAAGTAGATTTGTAAACTATCCATTTGAAACACCTATTGGAGTCGTTACCTCTTTAATTGGAATTCCTTTCTTCCTTTATTTAATCCGTACTAGAGGAGGAGAGAGACATGCTTAAAAGTTCAAGTCAACGTTTCGGAATGACGATGGGGATTATTATATTTTTAATACTATGTGCTATTTATATTAGTTTAACAAATGGTACGTTCGACATTACGATTACAGATGTATTTAAAACACTGTTTAGAATTGATCCAGTACCAGAACATGATTTAGTTATTTTTGAGTTTCGCCTTCCGCGCATCATAATTGCTGGATTAGTAGGATTAGGCCTTGGTGTTGCGGGTGCCGTTATTCAAGGGATTACGAGAAATGGGTTGGCGGACCCAGGTATTTTAGGCGTAAATGCCGGAGCAGGAACAGCGATCGTCATTTTTATGTTTTTCTTTCAAGGACAATTAAAAAGCACAGACTGGGTTTCTATTATGATGATGCCAATGTTTGGTTTAGTAGGCGGATTAGGTGCAGCTATCATCATTTATCTGTTTTCTTGGAAAAACGGTAAATTAGATTCGCAGCGACTTTTATTAACAGGGATTGCAATTGGATCAGGATTTGGAGCCTTTTCTATGTATTTATCACTCAAAATGAAGTCAACTGATTTTGAAATGGCTGCAGTGTGGGTGTCTGGAAGCATATATAGTGCGAACTGGAAGTATATTGTGGCTATGTTACCATGGCTTATTATCTTAATTCCGCTTATACAAAAGAAAGCTTATTTATTAGATTTATTTCAATTGGAAGAAACGAGTATTACAAGTTTAGGTGTTTCAGTAGAGAGAGAGAAATCGATTTTACTATTAAGTAGTATCGGGCTTGTGAGCGCATGTGTTGCTGTTTCAGGGAGTATCGGTTTTATTGGCTTAATGGCACCGCATATAGCGAAAAGGCTTGTCGGTATTCAACATAAGTATATAATTCCTACGTGCGGCGTAATCGGAATGTTTCTTGTAATTGCTTCAGACTTTATTGCGAAAACAGTTTTCACACCTGTAGAGCTACCAGTTGGAATCGTTATTTCTATTGTCGGTGTACCGTATTTCTTATATTTACTTTATAAGGCGAAAGCGTAAGAGGAGGAATAAAAGTGAGTATTTTAAGTGCAAAAAATTTAGAAACAAGTTATGAAAAGCTTACAGTGTTTCGCGATTTAAATGTGGAAATACAAGAAGGAAAAGTAACGACAATTATAGGCCCAAACGGTTGCGGTAAATCGACATTGTTAAAAACGATGGGAAGAATTTTAAAACAAAAAAGCGGAAAAGTATATTTGCAAGGGCAAGATTTACATACAATTCCAACGAAAGAAATTGCGAAGCAGTTAGCTTTACTCCCGCAAACTCCAATTGCACCAGGTGAACTTAAAGTGGAAGAATTAATTTCTTATGGACGCTATCCACATCGCAATAACGTAAATAAGTTAACGACAAAAGATAAAGAAATGATTGATTGGGCATTAGATATAACGAAAACTTCTGAATTTCGAACGAGACAAATTGCAAATTTATCAGGCGGTCAAAGACAAAAGGTATGGCTAGCGATGGCATTAGCACAAGAGACAGAAGTGTTGCTATTAGATGAGCCAACTACATACCTTGATATGTCTCATCAATTAGATGTATTACAAATTGTGGAGAAGTTAAATAAAGAACATAATTGTACGGTTGTTATGGTATTACATGATATTAACCATGCATCAAGGTTTTCAAATGAAATTATTGCAATGAAGGAAGGCGAAATTGTTACAACTGGTAGCCCAGAAGAAATCATTACAAATGAAGTGTTAAAAGAAGTATTTCATATTGATGCGCGTGTCATGATTGATCCGTATAATGGGGCTCCTGTTTGTTTCGGTTATGATAGCGTTGTATCTCAAGAAGAAAAAATCGAAATATATGTAACAAGTTAAAAGGGGGGGATAGGGTGAATACTACAATTGAAAAACAGCAGATTATAACATCTAATACAGAGCAGTGGAAAATGTATTCAAAATTAGAAGGTAAGGAATATCAAATTCATATTTCAAAGCCGAGGCAACCAGCACCGGATTCAGGATATCCTGTTATTTACGTATTAGATGGCAATGCCTTTTTTCAAACATTTCATGAAGCAGTTAAAATACAATCAGTAAGAGCGGAAAAAACCGGTGTTTCACCAGCTATTATAGTAGGAGTGGGGTATCCAATTGAAGGCGCATTTTCAGGGGAAGAAAGATGCTATGATTTTACGCCTAGCGTAATTTCAAAAGATGCCCCTTTAAAACCAGACGGTAAACCGTGGCCTAAAACAGGAGGAGCACATAATTTCTTTACTTTTATTGAAGAAGAACTGAAACCACAAATTGAAAAGAATTTTGAGATTGATAAAAGTAAGCAAACGTTATTTGGACATTCTTTAGGTGGACTATTTGCTTTGCATATACTATTTACAAACTTAAATGCTTTTCAAAATTATTTTATTAGTAGTCCATCTATATGGTGGAATAATAAATCCGTTCTTGAAAAAGAAGAGAGCCTTATACATGAATTAAACAATGCTAAGTTTGAAACAGGAGTGTTCCTTACAGTTGGGTCACTAGAACGAGAGCATATGGTTGTAGGTGCAAATGAATTATCAGAGCGCCTTCTCCAAGTAAACCACGATAAACTTAAATTTAAGTTTTATGAAGCTGAAGGGGAGAATCATGCATCTGTTGTGCCGACGTCTTTAAGTAAAGGGTTGAGGTTTATTAGTTACGTATAGGAAAAAAGGTAAGCAATTGCTTACCTTTTTTCCTTATTGTTTAAAGGCAACGTATCCATCAATTAAAAAACTAGTGAAAAAGCGAGTCATTTGAGTAAAGCCACATTCCTTCATGATAGTTAATAAATTAGCTTCGGAAATAGGGAATATTTCTGTTTCAAAAGAATTTTCAAATCGGTCCCAATCTTCTAATGGAATTTGATTTTGCGTCATATGGTTGCGCCAAGCATGTAATTGTGTAGAAAATATACTCGTATGGGGCACACCATTTATTGAAGAGAGAAAGAATGGCGCACCAGGCTTTAGGCGACTACTGATGTCATTAATAAGTTCTTTTTTCTCCTTATTAGTTGGAATGAAGTGCAGGACAAGCATACAGGTGGCAGCGTCAAATAACTGATTTGGTAATAATGTGTGGATAGTTCCATGTACAAGATGAACATGATTTTGTATGCCTTCGTTTTTAATTCTTTTTTTAGCTAACTGTAGCATGCTTTCAGATGGATCGACACCTGTAAAAGATAAATTACTATTTTGTTTGCCTATTGAGAGAATTTCTTGTCCGCCACCAGCACCTATAACTAGCAAATTGGGATTGATATTCTTTTTAGGGAGTGTAGTAAACAAGAAATGATTCATCATTTCATATAAGTGGTAGTAGCCTGGGATTTTACATGGAATTCTTTGTTCATATGAATTTACGGTAGTATCATTCCAATTCATTTTAAACCTCCTAAGTATGTGTTTTATAGGTTTATTATGAAATGAAATTATGAAGGGGAACAATCCCGTAAATCTGGGGGGGGGAAGAGGATGCATGAAAAAACAATGAAAGAAATTACAATGGTGGCGAATCATATAAGTTCTATAAGGTCATTTCAAGAGTCATTTCTCCACTTGATACGTAAAGTCATTGATTTTGACGCCGCTTGTTTTACAACTATAGACCCGATTTCTTTTTTATCTACTGGGGCATTTACCGATGAGAGTGTTGAAAAGATTCATCCACAATTGTTTATGAATGAATTTTTAGAAGATGATTTTAATAAATTTAAATGTTTAACAGAACACTCCCCTCATGTTGCTTCTCTAAGTATGGCGACAAATGGTGAACAAAAGAAAAGTTCGAGATACCGAAATATTTTAAAACCAGCAAATTTTGGAGATGAATTAAGGGGCGTTTGTATGAGTAAGGGAAAATGTTATGGCCATCTTAGTTTATTTCGAGGAAGTACAAGTCCCGCGTTTCATATCGATGATTGTAAGTACTTAGCAACGATAGTCCCAATTGCTGGAGAGGCTTTAAAGAAGGCAGTTCCTATACCTTTTTCAGAAGAGAAGGTGATAGGCACAGGCACGATTATAGTAAGTGAGGAATTTAATGTATTATATTGGAATCAAGATGGCAGCGAGTGGCTTTCAAATCTTAGAAAGTATGAACAGTTAAATATAAAAGAGATACCAAGACCAATACGTGCAGTTTGTTCGAAAGTAAAGGCTAACGAGTATAATGTAGGGTGTATGAATAGAGAAGAAAAAGTTTGTCTACCTTTAGCCTATGGCCATTTTTTAATCATTCGGGCTAGTAAGTTAGAACATACAAGTAGTTTTCAAGATGGTTATATTGTTCTATTCGAAAGAGCAAGACCGGAAGAGATTTTTCCACTTATTATGGAAACTTATAGTTTTACAATGCGTGAGAAGCAAGTAATACGTAAAATTCTTACAGGTATGTCGACAAAGGAATTAGCCCAAGAACTTTGTATATCTATATACACGGTACAAGATCATTTAAAATCCATTTTTGAAAAGACTGGGGTAAGTAGCAGAAATGAACTTGTGTGGGAAGTATTTTCGAAGTTTTGCTTTGATGCCACTGAACGAAAATAAAACAAGTCTACAAAGATCACATGAAGTACGGTGGATGAGTTGTAGAATTGAGCTTAAAAAGGTTATGGATGAAACATTCCATAACCTTTTTAATATGTAGAATTGTTCTTTTTGAAAGTTTTGTTTCAACTTTTCGTCTAAAGAGACAAAAAGTTGTCACAAATCGGTCACAATTAGCATAAACATAAAATAGACGAAATGAACTTATTTCCAAAAGGCTTGGTTTATTCCAATCATGATTCTTAGAGCTGAAAAAGCATGGATTAAAAGTTCACTATATTCCCAAGGAGGTAGATCGTATGAAAACTATTCTTGCTATCGCTGGACTTATTTGGGTTCTATCGCATGGCATCCCAATTTATGAAGGAGAACAAATTCGCAGTGCTCTAAATAAAAATTTTAATGAATATCATATCATTGATCGGCAAGATAATGTTGTGACAGTTCGAGTAAATGACTGTTTTCATACGGTAACCGTTGAAGGAACTTCAGTAGTGAATGATACAAAAGTATGTGATCAGCAATAATTATATATAGAAAGAAAAAATTCTTAGATTAAATATCTGAAAATTAAAATTTAAACATTATAGACGAAGAATAAGCGGGGGCGGGTAATCCCCGCTTATTCTTGTTTCACTTTATTGAATTTTGATGAGAGATATAATGATTTTTTTGGCAAAAAGGAAAGGGTATACTGAAAATTGAGATTAAGAAGCTAATGAGTTGTTAAGAATAATCATAAAGTGTAAATATACTCTTATGGGGTATCATGCGTAGATATTTAATGCTATAATTGGTATACTCATAAAAACAATTGTTTTATTGGATGAAGAGAAACTTTAAGAAGGTGATAATATGGATCATAAAGAGCATGAAGCAGTAACACATAGATCAGAAAAAGAAAAAGAACAGATTATAAATAGATTAAAGAGAATTGAAGGACAGGTCCGCGGTATTCAAAACATGATTGAAAATGATCGTTATTGCGTAGATATTTTAGTGCAAATTTCAGCGATTAATGCAGCGATGAAAAAAGTAGGAATGGGCGTTCTCAAAAATCATACGAGTCATTGTGTTTCAGGAGCTATTAAAAATGGAAATGGTGACGAAGCAATTGAAGAATTAATGACAGTATTTGAACGTTTTTCAAAAGCGTAAAAACAAGCTAGTATTTAACTGGCTTGTTTTTTTGTTTACCCTTATATTGGATTTTGGTGTATTGTAGTGAAAAAGTGTGTGTAAAATAAACTTTTAGAAAATAATTGAAAATCATGATATAAAACCATTGATTACCTTAGGGGGGTATGGTAAGATGTAATTGTGATTAACAAACAATGAATAAACAAGAGGAGGATTTTAAATGGAACAGTTAACATTACAAGTTGAAGGTATGTCTTGTGGACACTGTGTAAATGCTATCGAAAGCAGTGTGAAAGAGCTAAACGGTGTTGAACAAGTGAAGGTTCAATTAGCAGAAGGAACTGTTGAAGTTACTATCGACTCGTCTGCTGTAACATTAAAAGATATCGTTGCTGTAATCGAAGATCAAGGATACGATGTTCAATAATTATTTTTAGATATGGAAATAAATCGTACTTTAAATGAAGTACGATTTATTTTGCTAATAATTATACCTCATAAGGGTATATAGAGGTGAGAGACATGAATGAAAAAAAAGAGGCCAATCTTCAAATATCAGGAATGACATGTGCGGCATGTGCAAATAGAATTGAAAAAGGTCTAAAAAAAGTAGAAGGTGTTCATGAGGCAAATGTAAATTTTGCGCTTGAAAAAACAAAAATAATGTACGATCCAACTAAAACAAATCCGCAACAATTTAAAGAAAAAGTTGAATCATTAGGATATGGAATTGTAAGTGATAAAGCTGAATTTACTGTTTCAGGAATGACATGTGCAGCATGTGCAAATAGAGTTGAAAAGCGTTTAAATAAGTTAGATGGTGTGAACAAGGCAACAGTAAATTTTGCTTTAGAATCAGCCACAGTAGACTTTAATCCTGATGAAGTTAATGTAAATGAAATGAAGAGCGCGATTACGAAGCTAGGATATAAATTAGAAGTGAAACTAGATGATCAAGATGCATCAACTGATCATCGACTACAAGAAATTGAAAGACAAAAGAAGAAGTTTATTATTTCGTTTATTTTATCTTTCCCATTATTGTGGGCAATGGTTAGTCATTTCGCATTTACGTCGTTTATTTATTTACCAGATATGTTAATGAACCCTTGGGTGCAACTAGCACTTGCAACTCCTGTTCAATTTATCATTGGTGGACAGTTTTATGTTGGGGCTTATAAAGCGTTACGTAATAAAAGTGCTAATATGGATGTTCTCGTGGCGCTTGGAACGTCGGCCGCGTATTTCTATAGTGTATATTTAAGTATTCAATCTATTGGTTCTTCGGAACATATGACAGATTTATATTTTGAAACGAGTGCGGTACTTATTACATTAATTATTTTAGGTAAATTATTTGAAGCGAAAGCAAAAGGGCGCTCATCAGAAGCGATTAAAAAATTGATGGGTTTACAAGCGAAGACAGCTACAGTTGTGCGAGATGGAACAGAAATAAAAATTTTGATTGAAGAAGTAGTAGCTGGTGATATCGTCTATGTAAAGCCTGGTGAAAAAATACCAGTAGATGGTGAGATTGTAGAAGGAAAATCAGCGATTGATGAATCGATGTTAACGGGTGAAAGTATTCCTGTTGATAAGTCAATTGGGGATGTAGTAATAGGTTCGACAATAAATAAAAATGGTTTTTTAAAAGTGAAAGCAACTAAAGTAGGCAGAGATACTGCATTAGCTCAAATTATTAAAGTAGTAGAAGAGGCACAAGGTTCAAAAGCTCCTATTCAAAGGGTAGCGGATCAAATTTCAGGTATTTTCGTACCGGTTGTAGTTGTGATTGCGATTATCACATTTGCAGTATGGATGATATTTGTTACACCTGGTGATTTTGGCGGAGCGCTTGAGAAAATGATAGCAGTACTTGTTATCGCTTGTCCATGTGCATTAGGTCTTGCAACGCCTACATCTATTATGGCAGGATCAGGAAGATCAGCTGAGTATGGTATTTTATTTAAAGGCGGAGAGCATTTAGAAGCAACGCATCGATTAGATACAGTTATTCTAGATAAAACAGGTACTGTGACAAACGGAAAGCCTGTGTTAACAGATATAATTGTAGCAGATGGATTCCATGAAGAAGAAATACTACGTTTAGTAGGTGCGGCAGAAAAAAATTCTGAACACCCACTTGCAGAAGCGATTGTAGAAGGAATTAAAGAAAAGAAAATTGATATTCCAAGTTCAGAAACGTTTGAAGCGATTCCTGGATTCGGTATCGAATCAGTCGTAGAAGGAAAACAATTATTAATTGGCACACGTCGATTAATGAAGAAATTCAATATTGATATTGAAGAAGTTTCAAAATCAATGGAAGAGCTAGAACGAGAAGGAAAAACAGCAATGCTTATTGCAATCGATAAAGAATATGCTGGTATAGTTGCCGTTGCAGATACTGTGAAAGATACTTCAAAAGCAGCTATCACAAGACTGAAAAAAATGGGTCTAGACGTTGTGATGATTACAGGAGATAATACACAAACTGCTCAGGCGATTGCAAAGCAAGTTGGTATTGATCACGTAATTGCAGAAGTATTGCCAGAAGGAAAAGCAGAAGAAGTGAAAAAATTGCAAGCAAATGGTAAGAAAGTAGCGATGGTTGGAGATGGGATAAATGATGCTCCTGCTCTTGCTACAGCGAACATTGGTATGGCAATTGGAACGGGAACGGATGTAGCGATGGAAGCAGCGGATATAACGTTAATCCGCGGTGACTTAAATAGTATTGCTGATGCGATCTTTATGAGTAAAATGACGATAAGAAATATTAAACAAAATTTATTCTGGGCATTAGCTTATAACGCGTTAGGAATTCCAATTGCGGCATTAGGCTTCTTAGCACCTTGGGTTGCTGGAGCAGCGATGGCATTTAGTTCTGTATCTGTTGTATTAAATGCATTACGATTACAAAGAGTTAAATTAAAAGCTTAAAAAGCTACATTAAGTAATTGAATAGAATTAAAAAACAATACTTTGAATAAGTATTGTTTTTTTGTTCGTATAGAAATTAAAACGATATAATAAAGAAGAAATATGGAGTCGTATATAGTAGAAAAGTAAAGAGGTAGTTTGGTAAGGAGACTTATATATGTTAAAAGATATTATAATTAGAACATTCCAGAAAGAAAATTTAGATCAAGTATTACAATTGTTCTATGAAACAGTTCATACGGTTAATGCAAAAGATTATAATGAGTTACAGCTACAGGCGTGGGCACCGGATCGACTAGATAGAGAAAGCTGGTTAAAGTCTTTAGAAAAGAATATTAGTTATGTAGCGGATCATAACGGTGTGATTGTGGGGTTTGGAGATTATAACGATGATCATTACGTGGATCGCTTATTTACGCATAAAGATTATCAAGGGAAAAGAGTCGCTTCATACATACTACAGAAGTTAGAAAAAGAAGCAGTGAAATTGGGGCATAGGGAGATATATACAGAGGCGAGCATTACCGCAAAACCTTTTTTTGAAAGTAAAGGTTTTATTTGCATAAAAGAACAAAAGAAACAGCATAATGGTCAGATTTTTATTAATTATGTTATGAAAAAAATATCCTTCTCATAAATGAGAAGGATATTTTTCATTATTTTACAGCTTCTTTTAGTTCTTTACCAGCTTTGAAAGCAGGTACTTTAGAAGCTGCGATTTGCATTTCTTCACCAGTTTGTGGGTTACGGCCTGTACGAGCAGCTCTTTCACGAACTTCGAATGTACCGAATCCGATAAGTTGTACTTTTTCACCAGCAGCTAAAGTGTTAGTGATTGATTCTACTACAGTTTGTACAACTACAGTAGCTTCTTTTTGAGAAATCTCAGCATTTTGTGCTACGTTTTTAATTAATTCTGTTTTGTTCATGTTTTTCACCTCATATGTAAATAATGCTATTTAAGTTGTTATTATAACGTATAAAACATTCGAGAACAAGTGTACGTACATATATTCGCAAAAAAAATGAAATTTGTAATATTTTTTAGGACACTTTATAGACATTCCATTTAAGCGGACAGAGATTTGTTCTTCATTTCAGTCTTCTCTTGATGAGAAGGTAGTTTCTTATTATAAGATATGAAGTAAGGTAGTGCTACAAATAACATACCTCCTACTAAATTTCCAAAGAAAACAAAAATAAAGTTTGGAAAATATTCAGCCCAAGTGAAATGACCGGCAAAAATTGCGGCTGGGATGACAAACATATTTGCTACAACGTGTTGAAATCCAATCGCAACAAAAGTCATAACTGGGAACCAAATACCGATAATCTTTCCGATAAATTCTTTACTTCCCATACTGAGCCAAACAGCTAAACAAACGAGCCAATTACATCCGATTGCAGAAATAAATGCTTGCAATGGTGTATCTTGTAGTTTCGCTTGAGCGATAGAAATAGTTTTCGCTAAAAAAGCTCCTTCAGTTAAGCCAACGATATGACCGAAAAAATAGGCTACGAATACAGCTCCTATGAAATTGCTAAATGTAACAATAACTAAATTTCGTATGAAATGAAATAAAGTAATTTTCTTTTGGAGCCAGGCCATAGAAACTGTCATCATGTTACCAGTTATTAGTTCACCGCCTGCAAGAATAACGAGAATAAGACCAATAGGGAATACAGCAGCGCCTAGAAAACTAGAAAATGATCCCCAATATTTTGGCATTGTCCCAATAACATGAATATCGAGTAAATACCCTAATGCGATAAAAGCACCACCAAAAAAACCAAGAATTAGCATAGGGAGCAATGATAAATGAGCTTTTTTCCTTCCTGAATTCGCAGCAAGTTCCGTAATTTCTTCTGGTGTAAATACAGACATGAATAACCCCTCCGTAATAAAATGATGGAATGAATAGAAAAAAATCAAAAATCTACTTATTATAAAAATATGTTATGACTTCTGTATAAAATTGTCAAAGTGAATATGGAGGGAATTACATATTAATAACATTGTTCATGTTGTCACATTAATGTAACAATAAGGATTTAAAGTGTTTCTAGAGGTGAAAACATGAATACGAATCATGTAAAAAAAGAACGAAAAAAATCAATCAAAAAGATATTTATTATTAGTTTTATAAGTATATTAATGATACCAGTAAGTTTGTATTATTATGCGACAGAAATAGAACGAAAACTAGTAACGGTTACATGGAATGAAATAGAAGCTTCTGCAATTCCTAAAGAATTTAATAATAAAAAAATATTACAGTTTTCAGATGTACATTTAGGACCAGAGTTTACACTGAAACAACTTGAACATTTAGTGGAGAAGATGAATGAATTACATCCAGATATAGTAGTTTTTACCGGAGATTTAATAGATAAATTTGGGTCTTATAATGCGGAAAGAGAAGAAGCGAAGGCTATTTTGCAGAAAATTTACGCTCCCTTAGGGAAATATGCTGTGTTTGGGAATCATGATAGGGGCGGGGGCGGTAGTTTATTTTACAAAAAATATATGGAGGAAGCTGGTTTTTCTGTATTAGTAAATGGAGTGCAGAAAATTAAAGTGGAAAACGGCAAATATATTACAATATCAGGTTTGGATGATTTTCTATTAGGGAAGCCGCAAATAGATTCAACTTTAAAAAACTTGAAACAAAATGATTTCAACATGTTATTAGTACATGAGCCGGATGTTGTAACCAAAATAAATCGTTACCCAGTTGATCTTCAACTGTCAGGACATAGTCACGGAGGACAAGTCCAAATTCCTTTCGTAGGTCCGTTAATTACTACCAAACTAGCTGAGAACTATGTTGAAGGTATGTATGAAGTAGAGGGGAAGAGTAAGCCGTTATATTTATATGTAAATCGTGGCATTGGGACTACTAGGATGCCTGTTAGATTTTTGAGTGTACCTGAACTTTCAGTTTTTGTGTTGAAGCAAAATAGTGACTAGAATAGTAGGAGGACTTTTAGAGAAAGTTCTCTTTTTTATTGATTAAATACTGAATGTTATGTAAGTTTTATTTAATGTGTTAAATAAAGAAAGGGGAATTTCTATGATAGAAACATGGCATAAAGAATTGGAAAGTTTATATAACCAAATAGTTTCATGGCGAAGAGATTTTCATCAATATCCAGAGCTATCGTTTCAAGAAATAGAAACGCCGAGAAAAGTAGCTGAAATCTTAAAAAGTTTTCATATTGAGGTGAAAACAAATATCGGGGGCAGAGGAGTAATCGGAGTAATTGAAGGTGGAAGACCTGGGAAGACGATAGCGCTACGTGCTGATTTCGATGCGCTACCTATCCAAGATGAAAAGCAAGTTTCATATAAATCAAAGATTCCTGGTGTAATGCACGCTTGTGGGCATGATGGACATACAGCAACACTTTTAGGAGTTGCAAAAATATTAAGTGACCATAGAGATCAGCTTTCTGGAAAAATAGTTCTTATACATCAACATGCAGAAGAAAAAGAACCTGGTGGGGCAATTGCCATGATTGAGGATGGTTGTTTAGAGGGAGTAGATGTTGTATTTGGTACACATTTATCTTCTCAAATGCCATTAGGAATTGTTGGGGCAAGAGCTGGAGCAATGATGGCAGCAGCTGATTCTTTTGAAGTGAAGGTTCAAGGGCGAGGTGGTCATGGAGGTATGCCGCATCATACTGTAGATGCTATTATCGTTGCAACGCAAGTTATTAACCAATTACAACTTTTAGTTAGTAGAAAAGTAGATCCGCTTCAATCTGCAGTATTAACAGTAGGCACATTTCATGCTGGTCAAGCAGATAATATTATTGCAGATACTGCTACATTTACAGGGACCATTCGAACGCTAGATCCTGAAGTGAGAGAATATATGGAGAAGGAATTTAAACGAGTTGTTGAAGGGATTTGTCAGTCTCTTCATGCTGAAGTTAATATTCAATATAAACGAGGCTATCCAATATTAATAAATCATGTAGATGAAACACGTCATTTTATGACGGTTGCGGAACGTGATCTTGGCAGAGAACGGGTCATGGAAGTACCACCTATTATGGGAGGAGAAGATTTTGCATACTACTTAGACCATGTTCCTGGAGCATTTTTCTTCACAGGTGCGGGTAATGAAGAAATAGGAGCAACATATCCACATCATCATCCTCAATTTGATTTTGATGAACAAGCGATGTTAATTGGTGGTAAATTACTTTTAAGTCTTGTAAATAGTTATGTAAGAGATGAAAAAGAATCTCTTCATCATGTAGAAGTGAAAAAGTAATTTACATAAATAAAAAACAACAATAGGTCCTATAACCTATTGTTGTTTTTTATTATTTTTGCAAGGAAAGACCATCAAAATATGTTCTGTAATTATTAGAGAATTCAAAGTTGTTTTTTGCATCCCAATTAATAGACCAAGACATTAGGCCGCGGAATGCAGGATAGCCACTCTGGTTAGAAAGTTTATACTTTCCTCCGAACGGAACTCCTTTAATGATATAATTTAAAGCTTTTTTCATTTCAGTTGGCGAAATGTATCCACCACTTGGAGCTGCCGCTGGTGCTGCAGGAAGTCCAATCATTACTTGATCTGAACGAAGAGCTGGGAAAATGTTATTTGCATTACCACCTACAGGAAAACCATGTAAGAGCATATCTGCCATAGCGACTTCGTAGTCTGCAGTACCTTGATTGTAGTTATTACCGTCCATTCCAATCCCGCTACCAGCATTGTAGTGTTGAACGTGAATGTATGTTAGTTTATCTTTCACTCCGTAAATAATTGGTAAATATGCACCCCAGATGCTTCCGTATGCGCTATAACCGCCTTGAACATAAGCTGTTTCAGGAGCCATGCTTAATAGAAAATCTGGACCATAATGATCTGAGATTGTTCGAATAGCTGATATAAGATTTACGATTTGAGGAGTAGTTGGGTTTTTGAAATTAGTGTCATTTCCGTTTAAGTAAATACCTGATTCAAGGTCAATATCTATTCCATCAAAACCGTATTTATCAATCAGAGATTGTATGGAATTAATAAAACGTTGCTTAGCGGCATTGTCAGGAAGTAAAACGACCCCATTTTGTCCACCTATTGAAAGAACTACTTTCTTTCCTTTACTTTTTAAATAAGAAATATCTGATTTGAATTCTGTATCTGTACCATATACAGGGGAAAATTCAACAGTGGAACGATCACCACCAGTTTCACCGAAAGATACATTGATTACATCCCATTTTGGTGAAATGTCTCTTAATTTAATAATGCCAGTACCGTTATCGAAGTTATGCCAGTATCCAACGAGTAATTTTGAACCTAAAGTGTTTGCTGCTTGTGTTTGGAAAGGGGATAGCGGTAGCAGTAAGAACAGTACTAAAATACAACAAAAAAATTTGAATTTGTTTAACATATCAACACTCCTATACAAAAAGTTGTCTAGATGTATAATCTTGTTCATTTAATAATATCTGAAAATTCTTTCTTTTGTAAGAGGACTATAATTTTCTCAACAATTGTGTATGGAAAAGTATTAAACCTAATGAAATAATTTTTGAGGGAGGTTGAATTGCAATTGTTAAATTCAGAATATTTTGATATATTTTAAAGTATAGGACAAAATCTTTCGCACAGTACTCTTACATAAATTTCAAAATTTAGTTTGGAAGGGGATGTACAAGAGTTGGATAAAAATCTAAAGAAAGATCTCAAAATACGCCACATTACAATGATCTCAATTGGCGGCGTAATAGGGGCTGGTTTGTTTGTTGGAAGTGGTGCAGTTGTACATTCGGCAGGACCTGGTTCTATCGTTTCATATGCATTAGCAGGACTTCTAGTCATTTTCGTCATGAGAATGCTAGGAGAAATGGCAGCTGTAAATCCGACAAGTGGTTCATTTGCAACGTATGCAAGAGAAGCAATTGGTCCATGGGCTGGTTATACAATAGGCTGGTTATACTGGTTTTTCTGGGTAATTGTTATTGCAATAGAAGCCACAGCAGGTGCTGGTATTATCCAATATTGGATTCCACAAATACCGCTCTGGTTATTAAGTTTAATATTAACAATTTTATTAACGTTGACGAACGTTTTTTCGGTGAAATCATTTGGAGAGTTTGAATATTGGTTTTCTTTTATTAAAGTAATAAGTATTGTTTTGTTCCTTTGCCTAGGTCTTGCTGTTATTTTAGGACTTGTTCCAGGAACAGAAGCACCCGGCACTTCGAATTTAATTGGACAAGGTGGATTTATGCCTAACGGTATAAGTTCGGTATTGCTTGGAATTACTGTTGTTATATTTTCATTTATGGGATCAGAGATTGTAGCAGTAGCGGCTGGTGAATCTGCAGAACCTGTAAAAGCAGTAAAAACAGCAACAAACAGTGTGATTTGGCGTATTCTTGTATTTTTTATTGGGTCTATAGCGGTAGTTGTTACGCTACTGCCATGGAATTCAGCTAACATATTAAAAAGTCCATTTGTAGCTGTACTTGAACATATAGGAATACCAGCGGCAGCACAAATTATGAATTTTATCGTTTTAACAGCTGTACTTTCTTGCTTAAATTCAGGTTTATATACAAACTCAAGAATGCTTTTTTCAATGGCAGAAAGAGGAGATGCGCCAAAGTCATTTTTAAAATTGAACAGTAGTGGTGTTCCTGTTCGAGCGGTTTTATTTGGAACTTTCTTCGCTTATATTGGAGTTGTTTTTAGTTACATTTCTCCAGATAAAGTCTTTTTGTTTTTAGTGAATGCATCTGGCGGGATTGCGTTACTAGTTTATCTCGTTATTGCAGTTTCGCATTTAAAGATGCGTAAAAAAATGGGGAAAGTAGAACAACAAAATTTGAAAGTGAAAATGTGGCTTTTTCCGTATGTAACGTATGTTACAATTGCCGCTATTATAGCAGTTTTAGTTGCGATGCTCGCAATTGATTCTTTACGTTCACAAGCACTTTTAACAATGTTTGTTACTGTTCTTATCATACTTTCGTATTTTATTTTTAATAGAAATAAAAATAGCACAGTTTTGAATCCTAAAAGTAAGAATGAGGAATCTGTTCGATTCTAATTTTCTTGTTTTCGAAGAGAGTTACACCCAATCATTGCTATAAAAGAATCATATATAATCATAGAAACAAGTAATTACTATTGTCATAGTGGATATAAACTTTTTTCTTGACTTTTTATACGAAGGCGAGCAGAATGGTAAAAAAGGAAGGGGGGATGATGATGGAAGAGTACGTATTAGAGCTGTATAACCTGTTATATACGACAGAATGGCAAGATATTGTTTCGTTTTTAGGAATAGTATTTTGCATGAAAATTGTAATTGTATATATGGAAGAGCAAGGTATGTTCTATTCCTTCTCATCTCCGTTCGATGTGCAGCGCGAGCCGTTGCTAAACTATGCCAATGTGAATTACGAACAATTTCCTTTTGTTCTATTCTTTATGATTCGATTTATAACAGCAATTGTAAAGAAGAAGGAAAGTGATGATGAAGAGTGCCACGTAACTTGTAAGGTAGCTAACGTTTTTTAAGCTAAATACAAGGAGGAGATTTATATGTGGTTTCGATTTCTTATGATTGGTTTCTTTTCATTAACAGCAATTTCATTAATGGGATATCAAGTGTCTGAAATTTTTCAAGCATATAGCGATACATTTTTTAACAAAAATTAATCGCGTTGCTATTTGAATAATAAAGCGATAAAATCCTTCTTAAGAAGTTTTATTAAGAAGGATTTTTTTCTTTGTCTTGTCTTGCTGTGTCAAACTATTGTCACATTTACACTGTGAATAATATGTTAAAATAGTGAGGTTATGTATACATACTTGAAGGAAGAGGGAGTGACCATTTTGGTGGATCAATCAACAAATCAGAAAAGCTATGCTCCTATTGTGATAACGCTTTCTGTAATTGTAAATGCGATTATTTTATTTTTGTTCTTTGGACCTGTTGGCTATGAAGGAGAAGTACATTTTGATGTAACAATTTTACCAATGTTAAATGCGATTTTTAATAGCTTTACGTTCGTATTCTTATTAGCAGCTTTATACTCTATTATTAAAAAGAATGTGAAAATGCACCGTGGTTTTATCCTCGCAGCATTTACAACGACGTTGCTATTTTGTGTTTCTTATTTATCGTATCATTACTTGGCGCCAGCAACACATTTTGGCGGAGAAGGGTTCATTAAATATGTGTACTTCATTATTTTAATTACGCATATTATCCTTGCAGCAATTATTGTACCACTTGCATTGTTTGCACTTGTATTTGGTTTTACAAATCAATTGACACGTCACCGTAAAATTGTACGTTGGACGATGCCGATTTGGTTATATGTAAGTTTATCTGGTGTTATTGTTTACTTAATGATCTCACCTTATTAAGCAAATATTTTTGTGAAATGAAAAAAATATGGTATACAAAAGTATAGTTGCTTTTCAAATAGAAGGGATGGTAAAGAAATATGCAAAATTTTGTATTTCGTAATCCAACGAAACTTATTTTCGGTAAAGGTCAATTAGAACAGTTAAAAACTGAAATTCCACAGTTCGGTAAAAAAGTTCTTCTCGTATACGGGGGAGGCAGCATTAAAAGAAACGGTATTTATGATAATGTAATTTCTATTTTAAAGGATATTAATGCAGAAGTATTTGAATTGACAGGTGTTGAACCGAATCCACGTGTATCAACTGTAAAGAAAGGGATTCAAATTTGTAAAGAGAATGGTGTTGAATTCATTTTAGCAGTTGGTGGAGGAAGTGTGATCGACTGTACGAAGGCAATTGCAGCTGGGAGTAAGTACGATGGAGATGTATGGGATATTGTAACGAAAAAAACATTTGCTAATGAGGCATTACCATTTGGTACTGTACTTACTCTTGCAGCAACAGGATCTGAAATGAATGCAGGCTCGGTAATTACAAACTGGGAAACGAATGAAAAGTATGGATGGGGTAGCCCGGTTACTTTCCCGCAGTTTTCGATTTTAGATCCAGTTCATACTACTTCTGTACCGAAAGATCAAACAATTTACGGTATGGTAGATATTATGTCGCACGTATTAGAACAATATTTCCATCATGGAACGAATACAGAACTACAAGATCGTTATTGTGAAGCTGTTTTAAAAACAGTAATTGAGACAGCTCCTAAGCTTTTAAGTGATTTAGAAAATTATGAGCATAGAGAAACTATTTTATATTGTGGTACTATGGCGTTAAACGGCATTTTAGCGATGGGAGTGAAAGGAGATTGGGCGACTCATAATATTGAGCATGCAGTTTCTGCTGTTCATGATATACCACATGGGGGTGGCCTTGCGATTTTATTCCCGAACTGGATGAAGCATGTTGTAGAGGAAAATGTAAGTCGTTTTAAACAGTTCGCTATTCGTGTATTTGATATAGAAACAGGTGGTAAAACAGATAAAGAAGTGGCGTTAGAAGGAATTGAGGCACTGCGTCAATTTTGGACTTCAATTGAGGCACCAGTAACATTATCTGATTACGCTATTGGAGAAAATGAAATTGATATAATGGCTAATAAAGCGATGGCGTATGGTGAATTTGGTAACTTTAAAAAATTAAATAAAGATGATGTTCTAAGTATATATAAAGCTTCTTTATAAGTGAATTTAGAAAAGAAACCTATTTGATTGTTTGATCGAATAGGTTTCTTTTTTGCTGTTTATAAACGTTTGTGGGTGTTTTTGATTATTTTTTGGTTGTTTATGGTTGATTTTTGTGACCGTTTTCATTATACTGTAATCAAAGAAGAGGTGAATAAAATGTTAACTCCTGAACGTCATCAAATGATATTGCAACTTGTAAAAGAACAGAAAGTTGTAAAATTACAGCAATTAGTTGAAAAAACAGAAAGCTCTGAGTCGACAATTCGCCGTGATTTAGCACAATTGGAAAAGCAAAGGTTATTAAAAAGAGTTCATGGTGGTGCCGCTGTTTTAACAGGAAAAGGGCAAGAACCAACGATGGTTGAAAAATCATCCAAAAACATTCAAATAAAACAACAAATTGCTAATTATGCGGCTAGCGTTATTGAACAAGGTGATTGTATTTATTTAGATGCAGGAAGTACAACATTTGAAATGATTCCATTTTTAATAAATAAAGATGTTACTGTCGTTACGAATGGACTTATGCATATTGAAGCTTTAGTTGAAAATAATATTCGTGCGTATTTACTAGGCGGAATGATGAAGAGTAGGACGAAAGCTTTAATCGGTGCTATGGCACAGGAAAGTATGCAGAAGTATCGTTTTGATAAATGTTTTTTAGGTGCAAATGGTGTACATGAACAGCTTGGCTTTACAACGCCAGATCCAGAAGAAGCGCTCTTAAAACAAATGGCATTAACATTAGCAAACGAAGGATATTTCTTAATTGATGAAAGTAAGTTTTCAGAAGTTGCGTTTGCGAAAATTGCAAATGTTGAAGATGCAAATATTATTACAAACCATTTAGAAATTGATTTAGAAAAATATAAAAAACAAACCAATGTAATTGAGGCTGATAAACAATGATCTATACAGTTACTTTAAACCCATCTATTGATTATGTAGTGCAAGTTCCTTCTTTTGATTTAGGAACAATAAATCGAGCGGAGAAAGATATGAAGTTTCCTGGAGGAAAAGGAATTAATGTTTCTCGTGTTCTTCAGCGTTTAGGTGTTAAAAATATAGCACTTGGATTTACTGGTGGATTTACTGGTCAATTTATTAAAGAGGTATTACATGATGAAGGTGTAACAACTAACTTCGTCCAAGTAGATGAAGATACTCGCATTAATGTGAAAATAAAAGGGAAAGAAGAAACAGAATTAAATGGCCAAGGTCCTCTTGTAACAAAAGAGCAGTTCGAACAGTTAATGAAAAAAATTGAGAGTATGCAACCTGGAGATTGTGTTGTACTCGCTGGGAGTGTACCAGTCTCTATTCCAAGTACCTTTTACGAATCAATCGCTGCGTTTGGAGCTGAAAAAGGTATTCGTGTAGTAGTAGATGCAAGTGGAAGTGCACTGCAACATGTAATTAAAAATAAGCCATTTTTAATTAAGCCAAACCACCATGAACTTGGTGAGTTGTTTGGAGTGGAGCTTTCAACAGTAGAAGACATTTTACCTTATGGAAGAAAATTAATTGAACAAGGTGTAAAACACGTTATCGTATCGATGGCTGGAGAGGGAGCTTTATTATTTACGGCAGAAGGTATATATGAAGCGACTGTTCCAAAAGGTGTTGTAATTAATTCAGTTGGGGCCGGAGATT
Organism: Bacillus sp. FG16; assembly: GCF_057809515.1. Taxonomy (NCBI): domain Bacteria; kingdom Bacillati; phylum Bacillota; class Bacilli; order Caryophanales; family Bacillaceae; genus Bacillus; species Bacillus sp. FG16. The sequence goes on along the minus strand of NZ_JBMDKC010000072.1, from coordinate 5,113 downwards.
CTCTTGTTGCAGGGTTTGTAGGCAAATATGAACAGACAAAAGATATTGAAAAGGCATTTCAATACGGCGTTGCAACAGGGAGTGCAACAGCATTTTCAGCTGATTTATGTAAGAAGGAAAAAGTAGAAGAATTATTGTCGCAAGTAATTGTAGCTAAGCGATAGGGGGAAGCAACATATGAAAATTACAGAACTATTAAAAAGGGATACAGTCATTATGGATTTGGCAGCTTCAAATAAAGAAGCTGTCATAGATGAATTAGTTGAGAAATTAAACGGGGCAAATCGTTTAAATAGTAAAACGGAATTTAAAGAAGCTATTTTAAAGCGGGAGTCCCAAAGTACGACTGGAATTGGGGAAGGTATTGCAATACCTCATGCGAAGACAAAGGCTGTTAAACAACCATCGATTTGTTTTGGTAGAAGTGTAAGCGGTATCAATTATGAGTCGCTTGATGGACAGCCTGCGCATTTATTCTTTATGATTGCTGCAAGTGAAGGAGCGAATAATACTCATTTAGAAACGTTGTCTCGTTTATCGACAGTATTAATGGATGAAGGATTTCGCAAGCAACTATTAGAAGCGAAGGATGAAATTGAGCTTCTTCGTCTATTTGATGAAAAAGAGAATGAAAAAGAAGAAGAGATTGAGGTCGCCAAACCAGAAGGAAATGAACCGTACGTACTTGCTGTTACAGCTTGCCCAACTGGAATCGCTCACACATATATGGCGGCGGATAGCTTAAAAGCAAAAGCGGCAGAGTTAGGAATAGCGATTAAAGTTGAAACAAACGGATCAACAGGTATTAAAAACGGTTTAACGAAAGAGGATATTGAACGTGCAACAGCTATTATTGTTGCGGCAGATAAACAAGTAGAAATGAATCGTTTTGCTGGTAAACATGTCATTCAAGTGCCAGTTGCTGACGGGATTCGAAAAACGGAAAAATTGCTCAATCGAGCTGTCAAACAAGATGCACCAATCTTTAAAGGTGTAAAAGAGGACGGGAAATCAGAAAGTATTGAGAGAGAAAAAGGATTAGGAATTTATAAGCATTTAATGAGCGGTGTAAGTAATATGCTTCCATTCGTTGTTGGTGGCGGGATTTTAATAGCGCTAGCGTTTTCGTTTGGTGGTATAAAGGCGGAAGGTCCTTTAGCTGAATTGTTCATGTCAATTGGTGGAGGAAAAACAGGTGCGTTTTTATTCCTTGTACCAATTTTAGCTGGATTTATTGCAAGCTCTATTGCTGATCGTCCTGGTTTTATGCCTGGTGTTGTAGGTGGATTTTTAGCAGCGAATGCGAATGCTGGATTTTTAGGTGGATTAATTGCTGGTTTCTTAGCTGGATATGTTGTTTTAGGGTTGAAAAGATTATTTTCAGGACTACCAGTACAATTAGAAGGAATTAAACCTGTTTTGTTATATCCAGTCTTTGGATTATTGATTACAGGAGTTGTAATGCAAAAAGTAGTAATTCCGCCTGTAGTAGCATTAAATGAAATGTTGACAGGGTGGTTAAATGGTTTAAACGGTACGAATGCTATATTACTAGGTCTTATTTTAGGTGGTATGATGGCAATTGATATGGGTGGTCCAATTAATAAAGCGGCATTTACGTTTGGTATTGCTGCAATAGAAGCACAAAATTTTGGAGTGCACTCAGCAGTTATGGCTGGTGGTATGGTACCGCCACTTGCGATTGCATTCGCAACTACATTCTTTAAATCAAAGTTTACAGAAGCGGAACGTAAATCTGGTTTAACAAATTATATTATGGGAGCATCGTTCATTACAGAAGGTGCGATTCCGTTTGCAGCTGCAGATCCGGTTCGAGTAATTGTAAGCTGTGTTGTTGGTTCAAGTATTGCAGGTGCGTTATCTATGTTATTCCAAATTACATTACCGGCACCGCATGGTGGATTATTTGTAATAGCGTTAGTAAATAAACCATTACTATATATTTTCTCTATATTAATTGGAACGATTGTCTCGGCTATTATGCTAGGTGTTTGGAAAAAGAAAGTTCAATAACAAATGAAAAGAAAGTAGCTTTTATTAGCTGCTTTTTTTTATTACAAAAAAGTAGGTTAACAATTGAATATTGATGTTTTTTGGTAAAAGATGTAATGAATTATGAATTTTTTGTAACAAAAAAGTAACACTGTAATTTTTTCTGGAAAAAAGTTCTTGTGCTCGTATGTGAAAAATATATGAAAACCATTGAAGATTGTATTAGAAATACATTTTATTAATATGGAAATTTATGTTACAACTCATTAATCGTATATTACGAATGCTTTGTAATTGTGTGATTTCTAAAAATTCTAAAAATATGTTGCTATAATGAGAATACGAAAACAAAGCAAATGGAGGCTATTCATGAAAAAATTATTAGGTATAGCAACAGCAGCAGTTTTTGGTCTTGGGATTTTTGCGGGTTCTGCTAAAGCGGAAACAATTGTAACAACAGACGTATTAAATGTTAGAGAAAACCCAAATGTAGAGTCAAAGCTTGTAGGTAAAGTGTTAAGTGGGAATACACTAGATGTTATAAATACAGAAAATGGATGGACAAAAATTAAGTTGAACGGTAAGGAAGCGTTTGTAAGTGCTGAATTTACAAAGAGCACATATTATGTAACGGCGGGCGTATTAAATGTTCGTGCTGGAGCGAATACTGATTCTGAAGTTCTTGGTAAACTTAATAAAGACGATGTGATTGAAACGACGAATCAAGTTCAAAATGAATGGTTACAATTTGACTACAATGGAAAAGTCGGATATGTTCACGTGCCATTTCTAACAGGAACGGCACCTGTAATCGAAAAGAAAGAAGTTGCAACTCAAGAAGAAGGACCGGTTAGTACAAATACGCCGGTTAAAAATAATACAGCAGTTAAGAATAAAGAGTCTGTTAAGAGTAACGATTCTATTAAGAAGGTAGAATCAAGTAAACCTGTGGTAAAAGAAAAGCCGGCTGCAAAAACAGTTGCGAAATCTACTGAAACAAGTGCGCCTACTGGTGGTCGTGAAATTATAGTAGAAGCGACGGCATATACAGCAGATCCGGGTGAGAATGGTTCGTATGGTGGTCGTGTATTAACTGCAATGGGGCATGATTTAACAGCAAATCCAAATATGAAAGTAATTGCTGTTGATCCGAAAGTAATTCCGCTTGGATCAAAAGTATGGGTAGAAGGATATGGAGAAGCGATCGCTGGAGATACTGGCGGTGCTATTAAAGGAAATCGTATTGATGTATTAGTCGGTTCAGATGGTAGTGCTAATAGCTGGGGACGCAAATCTGTAAAAGTGAAAGTTATACAATAGGTTATCGATATTAATATAAAAAGCGGTTGCTTGAAATTATGTAAGCAGCCGCTTTTTATGGATTATTGAAAGGGATAAATAGTTTTACCTGTAATAATTTTATATGCACTGCAAAATTGCGTTTGTATATATTCTGTATTTTTATTTTCTGGATGTAATGTTGTTTCATGGAGAGTAGAATGAAAGACCCGTAGTAAACAATTTAGGGCGAAGTATAATTCCTCTTGTGAACAATTTTGTTCTTTTGTAGAAGTAGCTAAAATGAGGTCTTTTGTCAAAGATGAAAAATTGATGGTGGATTGTTTCATAGGTAACTCATCCTCTCAAAACTATTTTTATCATGTATATGCAGAATTGGACAAACTATGTTCTTTTTTATGTATAATTTCATGTACCGAAATGAAAGAACTTGCAATCATGCCGTTAAAATTGGTAAGATTGGGTATAATCAATAGATGGAGTATATTACATAAAGAGAGTTGAATGATATGGGAGAAGTGCAACGTGAAAAAGTTGCTGTCATCATTGGACCAACTGCTGTTGGAAAGACGAAGTTAAGTATCGATCTTGCCAAAGCGTTGAACGGTGAAATTATTAGTGGTGATTCCATGCAAATCTATCGAACGATGGATATTGGAACTGCAAAGGTAACACAAGCAGAGATGGACGGGATTCCACATTATATGGTCGATATAAAAAATCCGGAAGATTCATTTTCTGTCGCGGAATTTCAAGAACGTGTTCGCAAGCATATTCGAGAAATTACAGAACGTGGTAAATTACCAATTATAGTTGGTGGGACCGGTCTTTATATACAATCTGTTTTATTCGATTATCAGTTTACAGATGATGCTGGTGATGTGATATACCGAGAGCAAATGGAAAAGTTAGCTTTAGAACGCGGTGTGGAATATGTACATAAAAAATTGCAAGAAGTAGATCCGGAAAGTGCGGAGCGTATTCATGCAAATAATGTACGACGTGTCATTCGAGCGTTAGAAATTTTCCACACGACGGGTGAAAAAATGAGTGACCAAATTGAGAAACAAGAAAAAGAGTTACTCTATGATGTTTCATTAATTGGCTTGACAATGGATCGAGAAATGCTATACGATCGCATTAACTTACGAGTGGATTTGATGATGGAACAAGGCCTATTAGAGGAAGTGGAAGGTCTGTATAATAGAGGGATACGAGATTGTCAATCTATTCAAGCGATTGGATATAAAGAAATCTATGATTATTTTGAGAATCGAGCCCCTTTAGAAGATGCGGTATCACAATTAAAGACGAATTCGCGTCGTTATGCAAAGCGTCAATTAACGTGGTTCCGTAATAAAATGGATGTCACGTGGTTTGATGTTACAGACGGTGAAAAAACGTCAGAAATTTTACGATACATAGAAGGAAAGTTACAAGTAAAGTCGAATAATAGTAAGTAGAGAAAAAGAGGAGGATTCGACATGAAGCAATCAATCAATATTCAAGATCAGTTTTTAAATCAACTCCGTAAAGAAAATACGTTTGTTACGCTGTACTTATTAAATGGTTTCCAGCTTCGTGGACTAATTAAAGGATTTGATAATTTTACAGTCCTACTGGAAACAGAAGGTAAGCAACAGCTTATTTATAAACATGCAATTTCTACATTTGTACCACAAAAAAATGTTTCCATTGAATTAGAATAGTAATAAATTATTGTACATAACAAAAAAAGAGCGAGTTTCTGAACTGCACCCCAATTGTTAGACACAGTCTAACAATTGGAGGTGCAGTTTTT
>NZ_JBMDKC010000071.1:0-28854 GCF_057809515.1 Bacillus sp. FG16 | reverse complement strand
TGTAAGGGGATTTCTATTTGTAAAGGTGTACTTTTACAGATTCATAGAAACATAGGGAAACCTACATCCGTAAAAGTTCATTTTTAATTTTACAGATATCTTTAAAACTTTTACACCTTTAAAGATATAAATGAGCTATAATTATGGTTGAGGTGAAAATGTTGCAATATAAAAAGTTTGGATATGTCAGAGTTTCTAGTAAAGACCAAAACGAAGAACGCCAGATTAAAAATATGAAATGTCTTGGGATAGAAGATCGGGATATTTTTATCGATAAGCAGTCTGGGAAAAATATGAAGAGGGAAAATTATCAAATGTTAAAACGCTTAGCTCGCACGGGCGATACAATTGTTTTTGATTCCTTGACAAGATTAGGTCGTAGCATGAATGATGTGCTAGAAGAATTTAGATATTACGAACAACAGCGGATTAACTTACAATTTATTAAAGAACCTTTTATTAATGTGAATTATAATGGAAAAAGTACAAACGATGTTATTCAGCAGGCTGTACAAAAAGCAACTCTTACTATTCTATCTGCTTTTGCAGAAAAAGAACGGAATGATATTAAACAACGACAAGCAGAAGGAATCGCGCTCGCAAAGAAGCAAGGGAAACAGTTAGGCAGACCACCTGTACAAATTACCGAACAATTCATCAAAGCCTATGAAGAATGGCACGATGGAAACATTACAGCGGTGGGAGCGATGAAAAAATATAAAATTAAACGTTCTTCTTTCTATAAATTAGTAAAAGAATATGAAACTCAACTAGCAAAATAACCAATAGATGGGAAGAAACATCATGTTTGTACTTGGCATAGATATTCTATTGGGTTATCTCATTATGGGGATAATCGTTGCATGTATTGTTTGTTATCTCGAATTTAGCGAATAACTTTCTCAATACCAATATATATAATTTCCTGTAAAATACAAGATGCTAATACTTTTACTAAATTCAGATGATCTTCTCCTTAAACACCACGGATGTGGTGTTTATTTTTTATATAAAAAAGCCCCAAAGGGGCAAATGAATGAAAACAAATAACAGACAATCATATTCTATCACGTTTTCAACATGTTAGAAACGATAAACTACATAAATGCTTTTAACAATTGTGTAACTAATGGAGCAACTCCTCCAATGAATGTTAAGACTGCGATTGCAATTGACATCTCAATTCCTCCCCTTTGAAACTTTTTCTTTTTGCCATATTTGCTTTATCTTATACGATTGATGGAGCGTTTGTCATATGTAACTTTGCATATCTCCATTCCACACTTTTCGAACTATATGAGAAACAAGCAAGTAGTTCTTGGGTAAAACCCACCTTTTTGTTATGAAATAATATAAAAGAAATTAATACCGTTTTATTCTACATATAAACCAATTGCGGCAACAATCGCTTCCGAAGCATATTCCCATTTTCCATCTGTTAAAGCTCCTAATTGTTGGCCAATTTGTGATAGGAGATCTGGTGTAATCGGAACGCCAAAATATTGAGCAATGATTGCACCAATAGGTGCTGTAATTTTTGTCCATCCACCACGATCGATTTTAATTTCTAAATTTTTGATTACCCCATCTTCTTTTACAAAGCGATAATAGACTTGATCATCTAAACGAAAACTTAAATGATGTGAAATTTGACCATTTACGATAGTTTGATTGCCTAGTTTCGAAATGTAAGCTGGTTTCACATTAAATTCATGGTCAAATACTTTTAATTTTTTTATTTCAGGTCCTAACAAAGCAGCTTGAACCGCTTTATCGAGATTATTCATAGGAATAGCATCTAGATTTTTCGTTTCTTCAATAAAATGGGGTGAGAATACATGAGATGCTTCTACGACTTGTTGCGTGGTCGTTTCTCTTTCTGCAGCAAATACGAATGTAGATGAACCTGTTACTAACATCGCTGCTAAAGCTGTAGCACTAATTACCTTATATCGTTTCATACGTATATTCCTCCTCTTTTCCCTTTTTATTTGCGAAACGTGTCAAATCATGTCATATGAAAGGGTTGGAAACATCATATCACAGCCGGAAATAAATCAAAAGTAAATATTCTGAAATTTAACAATATAAAAAGATTTTTAATTTTCGACTCACCCATTCTTTTCCAAAGGGGATTTTGTTCTCATATAGAATTTGTACACCATATCAATTTTTAAGAGGAGTGATTTTCATTGACAGAAATCGTAAAAATTGAGGAACTCAACACATTCTTGCCATTGGCTTCTTTAGAAGCACTACCTGTGGAAGAACAAAAGATACGACTACAATATTGGAAAGAGCACTTTTCAATCAAAGAAATCTTAGAAGGATTAGGAACCTATAAAAATAAACTCTATGATTTGTATAAAAAACATGAAATTACAACCCAAGGGCACATGCAGGCAAAACGAAAAGGAAAAGGGAAAGAAGAGACTACTCCCAAAGAAGATACACCTAGTAATCTACAATATACTCATTCCACCGAACTAGCTCAAACGCAAATACTTCCACCAACCATTCCCATACAAGAAGTACCCGTAATACCAGAAACTGAACCGACAACAATTCCGTCAGCACCGATAGAGTCTTCTATTCCAGAATCCTTTCATATCCACTATACAGGTCGTAAATCAAAACAGAAAGTCATTCACCAATTACAAGCCCTTGCTACTCTGTTAGAAGAAGAATCACACGAGCAATATCAATTTTCCATTCAAATCGAAACAGCATGTTTAAAATAAAACAGACAAAGGATGCACACACCTATAATTTTCTTAACCTTTTGTATAAAGTACAACTTATATGAGAACACTGTTAATCATCCATAATATGTATTCCATTTTGAGTAGCCATTATTAGCTACTCTTTTTTATTACGTACTGTTCACTTACAACACTTTTTCAAATGAGATATCGCTCTATATTAGGATACAGAATATTTTTGTATCGTTTCTAGGACAGCTGACACAATACTTTGCATATGCTGATGCAATTCCGTTACTTGTACCAACAACTTCTCTCTTTTATAGGTTGTCATGTCTCGCATCAATTCTACAGAAAGTCTTTGTATTTCTTGATATGCTTCTGAACTTTCAAATGCTACTGTCTCTATATACGCTAATTTGGGAAATGAATTGCACTGTTCCTGTTTCTTGCTCTCCCATTGCTGAAATACATATTGAATCCATAGCCGGATTTCTTCTTGCATAAGTATGATTTTCTGTATTTGCTCTTCTTTTTTATTGCCCCTCATTACCGTTCACTCCATTCTATTTCCACATCAAAAACCTCTCAAAATAATTTCTTCAATGTTTTATTTTGAGATCCCCTTTGTTTCTAAAACATATAGCTCATTCACCAAAGAATCATATTCTCTTCGTGTGATTTGCTTTCTATACAACTGAATCAATAACTCTTGATGTGCTTTTGAAAATGCCATTTTGTCAATCCATTTGGGATACATACGATGCCTCTCTCCATTTCTGTTTGAACATTTTGTCACATTGCATTATTTTATCTCGATATTCAAGTTCATTCAATTAAAAATATAATTTTTTTGAAAATATCAATTTACAAATGACTTATAAGTCATTACAATAGACCTATAATATAGGAAAAGGAGGACATTAGACCTTTACAACATATAGGAGATGCATATGAATGACATGAAACTACAAGATGTTATGACCACTAACGAAGCAAGCTATCGATGGAATATTAACGAATCCACCTTAAGAATGCGTATTAAAAATAGTCCTATAATCGACGAGTTAAAAACACAAGGGTTAATTAAGTATTTCCTGAAACCCGGAAACAAACGTGGAGAATATTTATTCACTGTTGAAGCGATGGAACGTCTTTATGGTAAAGAAAAAAGAAAGTAATAGAAAGCCCTCAGCACCCACCAAGACTGCGAGGACTTTCCTCAATATCATTTTCCATTCTGAAAGGATGACAAACATGTCAAACGCTTTACAAATTAAAAATGATGAAGCTATTATATCACATTCTGAAAGACCACAACAGACACCTCAGACGCCAAAAGATAAGCTACTCACCAAATATCATGCACTGTGTGAATGGTTCGGGATTGATGGTTGTAAAGAGTCTCAACTATACTTTTTCGGTACTTTTCTTGCCACTATTATTCTATTCACAATAATGTACGTGATGGGAGGTGTCTGCTATGGCTTCTAATGCAGCCGCTACCAACATCAATATTGGAGATTATGTGACATTCCCTTACCGTCACGATCCATCTCTGCAAGTAACAGGATATATTGTAAAGGTGCTTGAACATACTAGTATTGTAGATATTTCTGAAATGGAATCCTTTTTCCAACTTGGAATTGATGGACGCCAAGTTGTTCAACATGAGCAATATAAACCCGTTCCATTCAAATTCTGTAAAAAGGTGGCACAGTGAATATGTACATGTTTGATGTGAGCTATTGTGTGGATGGAAACAACTTTTCAAAGTCTTTTCTGCTGGCTGAGTCGAGAGATGGATTTGAACTCCAACAACAGTTGCAAACCTTGTTGGAACAAGAACATGTTGCACCTGTATACATTATGGAAACAGATTTGGCAGAACTATAACGAATCATACAGCAAACACAGAAAAGAGGTGGAAATATTGCTTAGTTTTCTCATAAGTGGTTCTGTTGTCTTATTCTTGGCTGGTGTTTTATTTACATTTCTAAAAAAAGGACTATCTATTTTTTCTAAATTCGCACTGATTGGATTAAAATTATACGGTATCATATTTGTAGGTGTCCTCATCACGTATGTATTCTATTGCATTCACTATTATGCGCAATAAGGAGTGGTTTTTTTGAAAATTAGTGCCTATACACTTTCTTATACCATCGTAGCACCAAGTGGAGAAATGTACCCGACTCAGGAAGTGGTCATGTATACAGCTTCACAAGAACGTGCGATTCAATTACTAGATGATGAAATTAAGCGAAGATTAGGGAAAAGCTACCATCGACATATCTCTTGTACAAATCAAGAAAAAGAAAAAGAAGAACACGAACTCATCCAACTGTCCCTTTTCTAACGCTAAAAACCCTTCAGGTCGTTAGCTGACCTGAAGGGAAAAATAAGAACAAATGCCCTCCTGCTTGTAGGCATTTGCTATGGGTGTTCAATATAATGGAATATACGGAACACCTTGATTGTATCATATACTCATATAGAGGAATATTGGAAATTTCATCATATATTCCTGGGGGGATGGATATCTTTAAACTCTAATTAAGAAACTCCTAAAATATCCTTTTCAAATGTTTCTACAATGCGTTGCAACATTCTTTCTTTGACAAGATTCCCCTTGTCTCCCTCAGCCATTTCAGCTTCTACATGTAAGGAATTGAGGCCTTCTGCTCGTACAAACAGACGTCCAATGTGACCGAGAATTTCATGCTGAAAAACATAATAGGTATGCTCACCGTCTTCTGTATGTACCGTGACGCCTTTAGGCAAGGAAGAAAGCTTACGAGATACCCTCTCATCTGGTTTTTGTGCTTCTTTCCCCATCATACGTCGCATTGTTTCCTGTAAGCGGATATACAATTCTTGACTTAATAAACGGTCAGGTCCCGTTGCGTGCGATTGATAAAACAGCATCGTTGTTTCTAATTTTTCATATACAGATTGAATTTCTTCTATCTCAACCATGTCTAATCCATCTTCATATGCCATTATCATTAATGTAATATTTTGTGTATATTCTGCAATTCCAGCCGATAAAATATCTAATACGTGTTGTGAAACCTTCTCCATATGAATAACCGCCTTTGTCTATTTTTTATTATATGATTTCCAGTAATTCCTGATACTTTCTTTTATAGGTATCAAATTGACCATTTTCTTTTAATTCCTGTAGTAACACTGCTAAAGCTGGTGTAGAAATTTCAGCATCAAACCCCGCAGCAATCGCTGATAACTCAATTTTTTCCGCGTAATAACAAATATACGCCAAGTCATACTCTTGTAGTTTCCTTTTTATTCTTTTCATATCGTTTCCTTTGCTATATGTTTTCTAATTTATCTATTTTCTCAATATTCAAACGTATACCTTTGTATTATGATATCATTTATTCTTATTGTTTTCATAAGAATTTATAGGAAGAAACAAGATATGACTTTTATACATATCTATATAACATCATTATTTTGAGGCGCTATAACCTGCTATCTTTCATTTTCTTTTCTACGATGCTGGTGTTTAGATTGCTCTTGTTTCTTTTCTTCTATCTCTTGTTCCTTCCCTACACTTCCATACAATACATTTCGATCTTCTGTCATGCGTGACAACTTATCCTGTAATTCAGATTCATTTGTTATACCATAATTCTTTTTGAGATAATTCATATCACGTTTTGCAACATCATACTCTTTAAATTCATGATAACGTTCTTGTTTAAATGCCTTTTTATTTTCAGCTTTTTTATAAGCAATGATCAAAGGATGACTCTTTTTATAAATATGGAAACACCCCTTCATTTTATTTAATCTAAAAATCTCATGATCTATACCTAAAAGTTGCTTTTCAAAACTGTCCATTAACGCTTCTTTCGTTGCTTCCAGTTCATCTAGTTCCGAAAGGGACACGTTTAGCTGATACATCTTAGAACTTAACTCATGTAGATAATGAATATTTTGTTTCGTAGCCCACTTTTGAAGTCCCTTATTCTCTTTAAATTTCTCATGTGATTTGTCTATCCAATGTCTGTTCATGATACTTGTTTGAATGGGTGAATAATCTTTGTTTTCTATTCTAAACCGTATAGAGGATGCAAGGTAATGAAAACCCAATGTTTTTGTCCGCATAAACTTTCCTGACTTTGGATTCAAAAATGATAAATATTTCCCCTGCTTATGCTCATATCCTTCTTGTTGCATAAACCTTAAAAATTCATGGAATGAATTTGATTTTGATATGTTTTTATCAATCATTTCTTCTAAACTTCCTTTGACAGATTTCTTCTTTGCTCTAGCTACATACTCGTTAAAATCTACATACTTGTTCCTTCCCTTTCTCCCTTCTTCAATGATGGACAAACCATACTTTTCCGAGATTTTATCATTTTCTTCTCGTAATCGGTCTAACGTATTCACACGCTTAGAATCAAACATTTTTAATGTAGTAAAATCGATATCATTAAAAATAATATGGTTGTGTAAATTCTCTGTTTCTATATGTGTAATCACTGCATATTGATGATTGCCTTTTAAATAATTATCAGCAAATTCTACACCATATTGATGCACTTGTTCTGGTGTCAGATTATCGTCGCTATCAAACGATTGAATAATCATTCTGGCACGCACATCTTTATTACAATGATTCTTTTCATTATAGTCAACGAAAACACTTTTAAAATCCCTATCTATCGTTTCTATCGAACACTCATACGAGGTAACCAATTCCTCATTCGTTTTATGTTCTTGCATACCGTAACGAATGAGCGCTTGTAAATTCATGACCTTTTGTATTTTAACAATTGACATTGGCATCAATCCCTACCTAATAAATTTCATATTCATCTAGTATATCTTTTAATTCATACCAATCTTTATCTTCAAAAATTTGATCCAGCTTAGCTAACTTAAATTTTAACTTTTGTGAAAACGTAAAAATCTTATCTGCAAATTCTATGAGTCGATTATCCTCTAATGTATACAGCGTATCTCCATATACATATTGCCACACATATTCTGCCACTCCTTTACTTTGTGCTGGCGAGTTTTCTATACTTGCTATGATATACATAAAATCTTCTTTTATCTTTTCATATACTTCTTCTAATACTAATTTTTTTGGGAGTGGAATTTGATTTTCTGATAAGGATTCTATTAATTGTTTCTTCTGTTTTTTAGTCAAACTATCGCTAGTAAACTTGGTTTTCAAATCCAATAATCGATCATATTCTTTCTGAATGATTTTGATAATTTTTTTCTGATTCACTTTAAGAAAATCCATATCCTGATCCGTGTAAATGCCATCTGTATGAATCCTTCTAATTAAGCTATTTATATTCTTGCCAATGTAATTTATTTCTTTCGTTAAATCCCTATAAACTTTCATATCAACTTCAAGTTTAAAATGTGTTTTTGCACTATCAATTAAAAAAGCTGATACAGTTTTATATCCTAATTCAGTTGCTTTATTTTTTACAAATTCTTTATCGTCTTTAAACAATTGAATTTCCAGTCTTTCCTTTTTTCTATTTTCTCTCAATTTTATTTCTCCTTTCACAAAAATTCGAGCAAAGCGACAACAAATATAGAAGGGATTTTATGAAAAATCGCTTCTATATATTTGTAAAGGTCGTAGGAATCTCCTACCAAGACAAAAACAACGTTTTCGGGGTTTGCCCGGGCAAACCCGTAGCTTGCCTTTTCCTAAAACCTCAGTAATTCTTTCTGAAAATTATATCATCTTTGACCGAAAAATGGTATAATTTATAGAAGAACTGACGAAAGGCAGGGAATCGATATGGTGACTGTAGATGAGAATACACGGATTGCGATGGAAATCGTTGCACAATCCTTTAAACTATCAGAACAAACCTTATTATTTGTTTTACAATCCTTAACAAAATTACTCGAGAACAACGAGAATCAGCCTCAAGATTACATCCTAGATAACAATACAAAAGTCGGGAAACAAAAAATTAGCGACCTGATAAAAAAACATGCACAAAGTGGAGGCGTCATTGCTTTAGATGAAAACTTGACAAAACAACAATTGCAAGATTATCAAAAAGAGCTAAAAAAGTTAGGCGTAGATTTTTCTGTAGTGAGAAACGGTAAAGAGGATTATTCCTTTTTCTTTTCCGCAACACAGGCAAATGTCATTGAAAAAGCATTAAAAAATATAGTAGAACGAAAAATAGTTGTCTTAAACAAAGAAGAAGTCAAACAAGCAGAAAAAGATTTGAAAGAAGTTCGTCAACAGGTAACACCAGACCAAGCAAAAAAAGTAAAAGAAGTCTATGATAACCTATCGACAGCTGACCAAAACAAACCAAAAGAAACAAACATATCGTACGATCGTTTATCCAAACAAGAAAAACAACTGTACAAAAAATTAGAAGAGCTAGATGCCGTCAAAAAAGGGTTATATTCACAGGAAGTAACACGAGTAGAAACTATGTTTGCAAACCGTTATAAACAACAGAGAGATGCGGAAACAAACAAAGAAGGAAAGGGAATCGAAAAAGAGAACACAGTGGCGAAACAAGCAGACATCCCGTCTCAAAAACCATTAGAGAAAGTGAAAGCTATTTTTTCCGCATTGAGTGAAAAAGAACAAGCGCTTTTGCAACAAAAGGTTAACGTAGTCGCTGGTAAAGAGAGCGATAATGACTTCAAGAAAATGAACCAAAATTTTTTACCAGAACAAATCGAAAAAATTGAAAAAATCGTTTCTGAATATGTTTCTTCAGCTGAAAAAAATGTAGAGGAAAAATGGAATCCGCATGTATTTTCTGATATATTAAAAAAACTAAAAAATGAAACAACGAAAGAAACGACGGAACAGCAAACAGAAGGAAACCAAAAACAGACAACTCTACAAGAAAAGGGAAAAGAAAACGAGACTGCGAAAGACAAGAAAATTGAATTTTCAATGAACGGTGTAAAAGAGCTAGATAACAAAATAAAGCAAGAACAAAAAGATATAGCAAAAGAAAAGCACAAAAAGCAATCCATGAGTCGATAGAAAAGAAAAACGATGGATATGTTCATGATCTATCGTTTTTTCACCTATCTTTCGGAAAGGGATGGAGTATGATGGATGCAAAAGTGACGGGGATCTGCTATCAAATCGTATGTGTATTTGAAAAAAGTTTCTTGGAACATTTCAAAGAACGGGATGTAGATAATGATGGAACACCTGACCGCATAGATATAGACGATACAAAAAATGCTGTTCAAACTGTTGGCGACTTGAACAAAATCAAAAACGCAACCAGTAAAGAAATACAAGAGGAAAATGAGAGAAGGACAGGGAAGAAAACAAAGAGCAATCGTCACGATAGGGGGCTTTAAGCATGCGTGTATCTTTAAATATTGTAAAATGGTCACTACGAACCATATTAAAGCTATTGATATTCGCCGTTGTCATTTCATTTGCGATTATTAAACTTGTGTTCTTTGTAATACTAGTCATCTTTTCACTTGGAGCTTTTGCATCAAAGATGCATAAATTTTGATACCATATGATGGTTCAAACGGTTACTCATCCATGATAGGTATTCCATTATGAGTAGCTATTGTTAGCTACTCATTTCTATTATTGTCCGTGTACTCGAACATACTAGTATGGTAGATATTTCTGAAATGGAATCCTTCTTCGAGCTTGGAATCGATGGACGCCAAGTGGTACGACATGAACAGTATCATCTAGTTCCATCTAATCCCTATGAAAAGGTGGCACAGTAACATGTATATGTTTGAAGTGAGCTATTCTGTGAATGGGTACGACTTTTCAAAATCTTTTTTACTGGCTGAGTCAAAGGACGGTTTTGAATTGCAAAAACGATTACAGGTTATATTAGAACAAGAGCATATAGCACCTGTACAGATTGTGGAAACTGATTTGGAAGAGCTATAATATCCTTTTAAAGAAAGAAGGAATGCTATCGTGAAAATCAATCCCTACACACTTTCCTATACCATCATAGCTCCTAGCGGTGAAACATACCCTATGCAAGAAGTGGTTTTCTATACCGCATCAAAAGATCGAGCCATTCAATTACTGGACGAGGAAATACAGCGAAGACTAGGGAATGGCTACCAGCGTCATATTTCTTGTACATCTAGTGTAGAACAAGAAAACGTTCAACTTTCCCTTTTCTAGCAGAAAACAAAAAATACCCATTAGGTGATTCACCTAATGGGTAAAGTGAGTGATGGAATGCGATACACGCATTCATTGTAAGTTTTGCACTCGTTCATTATATCGTATTTCTGTATAAAAAGATACTCAAATAACTATGCCCCACACATACATTCTCTCTGTGCAAGTCCTCGCTTATATCCCTTATATCATCACATTTCCCTATCAAGGGGATTCCCTTACCAACCTTCGCTACCGACCTTACGATAGGTAGCCATTCCCTTGCAAAACCCTATGCTTCGCTATCAGTGTACAGGAATCAAAAAAAGAGCAGATGCACAATACAACGTCAATATTGTGCGTCTGCTTCCAGCTGGGGATTTCTTATCCCTTATAAAATCGACAAGAGAGTTTAACCTGTTCACTCCGCATAACAGAGCCCTATTAATTAATCATCCTCATTATATAACAAAATTCGACATAAAAACAGCCGCATTCACCTATTTCATATATTTCCCTATGATTCTTCATGTATGTACATTGCGATGCGTGAAATAATCACCTTTCCAATAGTACCTTATTATTCTTCCACTCTACACAAAAAGCGAAACCCCTTGGGAGAGTAAGGGTTTCGCTTTTCTATTTCACTAGCATACCCGTTACAACAAGTTGCATGTAAACTTCAGTATATTCGCAACTTGTAGCTATTAATATGTATGCTATATTCCATGAAATAATTACAATTAATTTTTCTTTTGTTTTATTATATGCACGATTTTCAAAAAAATACTTTATTCTTGATGTTTAGAAAACGGGATTTCTGTGCAAATTGTTAGTAAAAAAGGAAATGAGGTGTTCAAATTGTCTCGTTCGAAACTAGGAAAATTTATTGATAAACATAAAATAAAGCAAATTGATATCGCTAAAGCTAGCGGGCTTACTACTTCAACGATAAGTCGCCTCGCTAAAATCGATTGTATATCGCCTTCTATTAAAAACGCCAACAAAGTAGTGCAAGCCTTAAAAAAAATAACAGGGAAAAATATTAAACAAAGTGATTTTTGGTCATAACAAGGGCTACTGATTATGTAGTCCTCTTACAGATTCAGTTGCCAAATATCTAGTTTTTTGGTAAAACAGTTGCAACGATAAAGAGAAACGATTTACAGTATATCCTGTAACAAATACGTCCGTACATACACATGATACTTTAACGCATAGTGTAGCAATTGTTTCTCCCTACAATCCGATATCGTACAAAAGATGATAATAGGCGTTATCTGCTGTTGTTTCTGGTATATGTGAGTGAGATACGCATAATATTGTATTTTCTTCTCATTCACTTTCATATGCTGTAGCCGATCGATTTCTACCAAGTGGGGAACATTATCTTTGAGGAAGAATGCATCTGGCACAATTGTTTTTTCTTCTCCTTGATAGCGCAAAGTAATAACTTGCTCTGTCTTCCAGTCAGGGAAATCTAGCCACATCCATGCTTCATTTCGCAACAAGATATGTTCCAATTGATGTTTCTTTTTTCTCTCTTTCGCCTGTATACCGAGAAGAGCCATTCCTTTCTTATTGAGGTAATATACATTCTCTCGGTTATGCGATGTAACGTGACAATACGGTCTCAAATCCTTCAAAATACGATTGGCATTCCGAATACTACCAAGGCAATGAATCGCTTGCAACTGTCGTCTAGACGCAAAGTCTAACTTACTTAAAGTGTATAAAATCTCGATGTGTCTCGCTTTTTGTTTCATCTTTTGATGTTTCATGATGCTTCACCACCTTGTAAGGTTTCAGTAGCTTCCACATCTCTTGATTAGACAAATACGGTACTTGAATTTCTTCTACACGAACTGTTTTGAAAAGTGCTCGCCCTGGTATGGATGGAAGTTCTTCTAATCCACTTTCATCTATTGCCACCTGTGAAGCCACTACGGTCGGTAAGCGGAATCCAATCTTCGCATCACTATTTTGTTTAATCTGCCTTGGTAAGGTATCAGAAGTCGGGTACTGGGTACAAAAAATCAAGCGAAACCCCAATGCTCCGCCAATCCTCGCTATTTCCGATAACATTTCTTGACACATATAGAGCATATCCCTCCTTTTTTTGGGTAATCCCTGTGTCGGACAAAGATTCGCTGACTCGTCGACGATGATAAAATAACGCTCCTTGATGGGCGTATCTACAATATTCGTGAAATACGAGTCTTTCATATGAACAACCTGTTCCACCATCTTTTCACGAATTCGTGTCAACATGTCAAAGGCTTGCATGGGATTCTCCGCCACTTCTTCGACTTGTGCCAAGTCCTTGTAAGGGCTGAATTCCAATCCTTCTTTTAAGTCAATCACATAGAACTTCACGTAATCTGGCTGCTGTAAAATTAAGCTCGTCATCACATTCTTGAGAAAAACCGTTTTGCCAAAACGAGTCATCCCGCTCACGCACATATGCGGTGTTTTTTCAAAATCATGATAAATCATTCGATCTAACGCTCTTCCCATGATGACGTTCCATGTCTTCTCTCGTAACAATTCATTGGACCAATGCCATTTTTCAGGAATACATTGCTGGAATACCCGTATAAACAGCTCCCGTCGTTGAAAGGAAATCATAACGGGTTTATGCAAACCTTCCTCTAATACTTGCGCTAACTTCTGTATGAGCTGACTCGGCACACCTAATGGCAGCCGATAGACAAACGTGGTACTACTATTATCCTCTGTTTGTTTCAAAAATACAGGGTACTGCATTTCTCCTTTATGCTGTACACACACTTTCGTAATTTCAAAAAATGCTTTGATTTTCTTCTTATCACTCATTTCTTTTCCCCTGTAAAAATACGCTACTGTTAAAAAAGTAACTGGAATCACCAAAAGTGAAAACATAAACTCCTTACCTCCTTAGAGGTAGTTGGGGCTATCAGGAATATCATAAAAAGGTTGTTCAAATGTACTACGACAGTTCCCATCAACTACCCGATAGAATACTAGCGTAGAAATACATCGAGCATATCACGTAGCACATACCAGACCGTGCCAATCAACAAGCATTTAAGACCCGCACGTAGCATCCAGTCAGGAAGGTGAAGCCCTTTTCTTTTTAATAACTTAATTCCTATGATCGTTGCTCCTGTCACGCCATATACAATACCTAATTCTCCAACAATGGTCATATTATCTCCATCCTTTCGGCTGAATAGATAAATTACCTTGGGAATCCTTAAATAACTGATAATCTTCTAATAACTCATTCCAAGATACAGGATGTTCATCATCATATAAATCTCCTTCAATTTTTTGACTTAAATAATAATAACCTCGGTACTGTCGGTCCAGATACACGTCATGACGTAGCATGTACTCCTGTATCGCTGTTATATCCTCTTCTTTTCTTGTACTTTTGTACATTTGTTGCAATGTACGAGAAGAATAGAGATACGGTGTGCTGTACAACATTTGATATTGGCTCATAAATCCTCACCATCCATATATAAAGTTCTAGGTTCTTTAGATATATATGATGAAATAGAGGAAAACTAAAGTTGTACACGAAAAATCCACGTTTTTTGATAAATCTTGGATATGCATATTTACATATTTTCTTTTCTCAACATTTGTTATAATAATGATAGAAAATTCAAATATTTCTTCCGAAACAACCATCCTACTATACATACTAATCTATATGTTGTAAACTACTTTTTCAGTTTCCTTTACCAAACGATGTTCGGATTTTTCCACACTGCTTTTGGGCCTCAATGTATACGGGGAATATTGCAGTCAAGTCCTCAACAAAAAAATATTTTCTAGGGATGTTGAGAAAGTTAGTTTCCCCATTCAAAAACGACGTTTTTTTTGTTATCATCAAATATACGAATCTTAAATAAAAATTCAGAATGTTTAATATATTGATTTCATCAATATATTAAACACATCAATACAATGTCTACTATAATTTCCCACTGTAATAATTATAGTAATTGTTACAAAACAATCCGTAATATTATTAATGTAAGGGGAGGACTATATGCACGTTCAAGTGAAAGAACAAGAACAACTAACTAACCTACTAAATGAATGGTACCTAAAAATTCGTGAAAGAAATCTTGATCAATCAGCAGATTTAAAAGACTTAATCGATTCAAAAATTTTTGAATTTAAACAGACTCCACATTTAATGTTACATTACTACCTTTTAGAATTCCGTTACAATTATTTAATTGATAACTTAAGTATATCTGTAAGTAGTTTTGATAAAATTAACGAATTTCATCTACCTCAAAATGATTTAATAATTTATTACTACTACTTCTTTAAAGGTATTTTTTATAATGCAATTTGCGATTATATCTCCGCAAAAGAGTGCTATGCTAAAGCTGAAACATTATTAAGACATTTTGATGAACTAGAAGAGGCTGAATTCCTTTATATGCTAGGCTATAATCTATATGATACCTTTAATGGATTATTAGCTTTTCAAAAATTCTCCAAGGCAATGGATATCTATACTAAATATAAAAATACCGAAGTTAATCAATCTTTCTGTCATAATTTTTTTGGTTTAATTTATACAGATATGCGAGAGTTTGATTTAGCTAATAAGCATTTCAATTTAGCTTTAGATTTCTTTACTTCTTTACACCTAGAACCATTAGTGTTTATGGTTAAACAAAATTTGGCTTTAATGTATGTAAATACGGAATGTCCTGAGTTAGCAATTCAGTACCTATCCGATATTAATAATAGTATTCTCAATAATTATAAAGCATTATTTATTGAGGCTAGCTCACATATTCAATTACTTGATAAAAATACAGCGTGTGAGCGTATCGAACGTGGATTAAGTATTTGTACTAATTTAGGAATAGAAGAGTATTTACATCACTTTCATATATTACAAGCAATAAATTCAGATGTTTTAACATCCGAGCTAGAAACTATTATTTTAACTTCGATAGAATATTTTGAAAAGCAACAATTATTCAAGTATATTAAAGAGTATCAGGAAATATTAGCACACAAGTATTATAATGACGGGAATTTTATTAAATCCTGTGAATATTTTCGTTTACTAGGAAATAAACAAAATTAACTATTAAGGAGAGGATTTTATGAAAAAGTTTCAGCAAAAAACTATAGGAATTATAATTGTAGGTAGCTTAGTACTAGGAATACACCCCTCTGCCTACACTGTTGTTCAAAAATTTGTCAGCCTTTACGCACATGGAAATGGAGGAGGTTAACCTTCCAACAGTCCTGGTGCAAAAATACTGGATTTGTTAGTTTTGCTGCTGTTTTAACTATTGGAAGTTTTACAGAATTTTATACATCTCAAGCCTATTGTAGAACGCCTACACTGGCATACGAATACGATGATATTGGTCATCGAAGACATATTTAATTACCTCAAAAAGAGAGTGCAGTGAGCACCCTCTTTTTATCATAACCATAGTAATTTAGAGATACTGTAAATTATAGCAGGAAGAAATAACATAAGTGTTAATTTTCCATAGTACCAAATACGGTCTGATTTACATTCCTCAATACCAAACCACCTATTTAATCCCTGGTACTTTTTCACAAAGAAAGACCGCATTGTCCGAACAGCTGGAAAGATCGTTCTTTTTTATATTCATTTGTAATTACTGATTAAAATCAAATTCACCATCACCAAGCAAATCAGCAACACTATCATCAACATCATCTGAGACTTTTTCTTTTTCTGCTAAATCATTTTTAATAGCTTTGATATCACTTTTATGAAGTCCACGATTTTCCTCCCGAGGTAATCGCCTACTTTCACTACCATCAATATAGTGTAGTAGGACATCCATAGGTTCAAAGGTTCCACAACGTTCTGATAGAATTTGATATACCTTTAAACATTCTTTAAGCTTATCAGTTGTATATCCTCGTTTACCTTTTCCAATTTCATCGAAATGTTCTATTAATGCGCTTACTTGAACATCTACTTCCGAATTATAATAGACTTGTAATCTTTCTTTCACTTCTTACTCATCGCCTTTCCATACTCATGGTATCCACGTGCGTTTGCAGTTTGTCCATCTTCAACTACTAAGAAGTTCGCTTCTACACGTTCTCCAAAATAATCGTGATATAAGTGTACAATTCCACCTGTAAATACAACTTTGTCATATGACCTTAAATCAAATTTGTTATCTTGTAAGAATGTAAAAATGCTATTGAAGTGCTTTTTAAGAATCTTTTGTATTTCGGATTTAGCTCTAACATTAATTCGGCTACCGCTCACTAATAAACCATCTAATAAGATGTTTTGAATGTTCGAGATAGTAAGTTCTTTCAGAGAACCATATTCTTCAACTAACGTGTTGTAAATATTAATGTAAGCTTCTTTTGCCCCCTCGTTGTTACCAGCGCGTTTAACAATCGTTTTACCTTTTAATTCAGTTACATCCAATGTTCCATGGCCACAATCTATAATTAAAGTTAAATCTTTATTTGGAGTAACAGCTTTTTTAGCAACTAAGTGTAAGTAGGTACCGATTGGTTGTGGAATAATAGACACGTTTTTAATGTCTATAATAATATCTTTATCATTAACTTTAACAACTGTACGTCCTTTTAATAACTCCTCTACAATTTTCCCTTTAGTTTTAAAATGTTGCACTGGAAGTCCAGTTACTAAACGTTCGATTGTTACATCTTGTTTAAAGTCTTTTGCTAAAAACCCGAAAAACATCTTCTTAAATTCAGGAGTCTCATAACGATCCATGTCATGCTCTCCAAGAGCAGATATCGGTTTTAACCCTAATATTCCAACATTGTCACCAGTGAAATAAGCTGATCCTTCACTTAATTGAAGGATTGTAATATCTACATCATCACTGAAATAATTCTCCACATCAGCAATTACAGAAGGCTCTATAATACACTCACCATTAACAATTCTCTTTGTGTATCCATTTCCCAAGTCAATTGAATAAGTTGTGATTTCCAATAAATTCATTTTAATCTCCCCTTGAGTTATATTAGAGTTAAATTTAAGTTTAAACTGATTTTACTACCAAAAACATCATTAGTCAATTATTTTTTAAACTCAAATAAAACACTAAAAAAATCTCAAACAAACATCAAATTATGTTTTAAATAAAAAAGAGACTCTTCACCAGAATCTCCACCAAGGTTTCTTATTAGTTGCTGCTGTTTCTAATAAAACACGCTTTTCTTCCTGCATTTTACGTATAGCACTCATAAGCTGTTGATCTCGTCTTTCTAATCTCTCATCAATGCAGCGTTGTTGCTCATCCATTTTCATGGCCAGCTTTTTTAGCATTTCATTTTGTTGCTGAATCATTTCTTTTAATTCATTATATTGCTTGTTATATTGTTCATTTTTCGTTATAACATTTGTATCAACCTCTGATGTATTTTTCTCTTTAACCCATGTCATAATTGCGTTGCAAGCCTGTTTTAACGTCATATCAGGGTGTGATTTAATTTCAATCAACTTCCGTAGTGTTATAACATCGTTATCCATAAAACCACGATGCCCATGATCATTCTTGTGAAAATGATATCCTTGATCTTCTAGCATGATACAGTACTTACGCAAAGTAGATTCTTGGATTTTTAGCATCGTTGCTACGTCTTTGCTGACATATATAGATTGAGAACTGTCTGTTTCATCTATCATAGCACAATCACCTCATGTTATAACATTCGTTATAGTGGAGGTGATACCCTTGTTTGCACCAAAAAACAACATGGATTACTAAAAGTGAGCCTTTATTAAAATAAATATAGTATGTGAAATTTTAAATCATCCAGTACATGTTTCTCCAAGGTAAAAAAAGCGAATAGACTATAGATATCCAGAAAGTTCTATGTATGTAGTTTGGGTTTCTTTTTTGTATAGATATTAAAGAGAGTTTTATATTTGATATAACCAGTGTCTTTTTTGAAAACAGCTTGATAATTAAAGCGAACTTTCAGTGTAACAAATGTGAAGCATTGTACCGACGTTTAATGATTTTTTAAATTTTTATGAAGGTATTTGATTAGTCCAGATTCTTTAAAAATTAGAATTGTATGAAAGGATTGTGGTTTATTGATTGTTTACTTACTTATGTATGTATAAATTCATTTACTAAGTATTACTTTCAATTATGATATAAATTTTCAATAAAAATATAAAAGATACAAATACTATATAGATGAAATAAAACTTATAAAATCGCTTATCGCTCTAAGGATGAAAGAGTTGTCTGAAAATTTGAATCGAAATACTCACTTTTCCATAAATTATTGAACCAAGTATTCAGTTTTCTACAAGTTTATATATAAAGTATTCAGGTTAACACAAGTTAATAAATAAGTTAGTCACTATTCCACAAGTTTTATACCGTAATATAAGGGATAGAAACAAAAAAACGGTTGAGAAAAGGCACTTTTTACCGTTTTTTTGAGCATGTAAAAGTCATAGGCATGTTGTAAGAACGTTATTTTGTCATGACAAAAAGCCTTGTCTACTTCCATTTTTTGAACAAGGCTAAAGATATATTTTATTTTTTATGTTATGTAAGTCGGAATGCATCGGGTATATCGATATCATGGGAACAAAGTTCGAGTACAAGTGCATGACGCGTATCATCGTCTAAATATCGTTCCGCCCATGGAATAAACGATTCACGCAGTTTTGCTCGTATCATGCCACCAAGTGATTTTATTTTTTCTCCAAGTGCTAAGAAACTTTCACATTGATCCATTGCATAACTCATGGTATACGTCATAAAATCATCACGAAGTTGTTTGTTTTTAATATATGTAGCGATTCGTGATACTTCTCCTTTATAAGAAACAACAATGTCTTTACGATCTTTAGTAGTTAATACTATGCCAATGGATTCAAGACGGGCTGTTGCTTCTTTACGCATTTTAGCTTCTGTTTGTCTAATTTCAGCTCGATCATTTTCAATCACGCATGCAGAATTGATGTTAACTGTAAATTGAGTGATAACAATTTGTTGGATTTTTTCACGTATGCGTGCTATCCGCCCTTTACGTGGGTTTCTAACCTTTTTTGCAGCAGCATCAAATTTAAAGATTGGTGAAATAATCTCTAGGTAGTTACGAACTTTTTTTGCATTTCGCCCTAAACGTTTCTTTAAGCCGTCCATGTTGCGAGGTAACGTGTATTTTTCAATGGAATCTTTACTCTTAAATTCAAGTTCACGAGTGAAATTATTACATAGATTTAAAAGTTCAATGATACCTTTGCTGTCACGATGGGAAACTAACTCTTTTAAAATAGAAGTCTCTAACAATAAGTTAGGGATTCGAAAATATGAAAGTTTTCCATCATTATCTTTTGTTTCTTTTGCTGTACGATTTAATCTTGCATAATTGCAAATTTCATAAACTGGAATTTTTCCGTTAATAAAAATTTCTCTAACAAGTCCAGAATGAAGTAAAGCTTGGAAACCTGTATGAATAGTTGTATAGGGGATATCGGATTCGTTCGCGATAATAGATAGTTTAAAATCGCGAGGAAGTCGCCCTAAATCATTTACCTTATAGTGAAGTAAAATGTAAGTGGCTAATGCTGATGAAGGCAAAGCATATTCTCCAAGCTCGTTATTTTTGATTAAATATATACGAAGCTCATCAAAAAACTTAGGCCCATGCATGAGGAATTTGGATGGTGTATTGCTTTTTCTAAATTGCATATTTGTTTGGAATGAATTTGTACCAATATAAACTTCATTTGCAGTTACATGCTCTGTATTTTTTAACAAAGAAAAAACCTCCTGTTTTTCCCACCATAAATATCTAAAAAAAGTGAAAAAGTAGAGGTTTGTATTCCCATTACATATATTAAGTGCTATAATAACAGCATATTAATAGGAATTCCCCCTACTATTCTGGTTATTTTAATTGGTTCAGCGGCCAAACTGATATGCCAATTAAAATAAGATTGGTAGGGTTTTCTTTTTTATTAGATAAAATATATATCTGTATTTTGATTTTATAACTATTAAGATAGAATATCAATCTAATAATCAGTATTTTTTACTTTTATAAATAATTACTAGATCGATATTCTATCTTCAGTATGAACTAAAGACCCCTAATTTTTATTAGGGGTCTTTAGTTCATACTGAAGATAGTTAGTAAAATGGGTGAAATCTTCGTGCAATTGGTTATATTTATAATCGAAGAACGCTAGGTATTCCGTTAATTCTTTTTCTAAACGATTTTTTTTGTATGGGGGAGCCAGTAAAATTTTTTGATGAATATTTTTTACTTGTAAATATATATCTTGTTTTTTCTCGTGTTTATTGGTTATTAGATAAAGATTAACATCGTGTACTTTATCTTGATGATGTTTAATTTGTTCACTTGAAGGTTTAGGGATATCACTATTCCCAATTAAAAAATCAGCACTAACATTAAAAATTTGTGCAATTGCTGCAAGAATGTGATAAGGAGGTTCAGACCCCTTTTTTTCCCAATTAGCAACGGAAGCAGAGCTAAAAGTAGAATTGACAGCATTACTAATTAAATCGCCTAACTCCTTCATTGTCCAACCTTCATTTTGGCGTAATTCACGTAATCTTTGACCGAATATATTCATTATATTGCTCCTTTCCTATTGAATTTAAAAGTAATTAAGTAAATTAGATGGTGTAAGTTCCTCTTCTCGATAAATATTTTTTACTCATTAATCGTAAAAAAGAGTAAAAAATACTTGTTATCACTTTATAAGTGATATATACTTGTGGTATATCATTTGAGGAGGTGTACTGAAATATGTTATTACAGGAACGGCAAGCAAAAGGTTTTTCATTAATCCAATTAGGTCGAAAAATTAATATTAAACCTCAAGTGCTTCATGCGATTGAAAAAGGAAAAACCAGTGTTAATTCTGAACGGGCACATGTAATAGCTAAATTTTTTAATAAACCTATAGATTATTTTTTTGTTGGCACGTATTACAGAGTTCGTGAATAATTCAATTTAATCAATGGATTTGAATTTTAAATGAATTGTTATATTAATTTTTATTATAGTAAAAAATACTCGGAATTTCCAACTAAAGTCCAACCAATTATAGGAAGGGTGAAGTGTAGTGTAGTGGTGAAATATCGATTAGGGTATGACTATGTATTCATACCAAACGAGCCAATTGTGACTAAAGGAGAAGACGTGAGCTCTATGAGTGTCCATGTTTTGTTTCAAGTATTTGATGAAAACGGACAGGAGCGATTGTTTGAAGGAAAGGAATTGACAGACCAACGTCTTTTCTTAAAAAATGGGGAATCTTGTTATCTGACAGATATAGTCAGGTGCTCATTTGACAAAGAAATGATTCTATCATTTGAACGAAATCAGCGCTTATTAGAAGACAGTGGTTACACGGTAAACTGGAGAATTGATGCGTATTTTAAGGATATAGGAATCGTTTATGCCAAAGGACAGGAAATTTCAAAAGAAGAATGGATGGATATGATGGTGCACTACCGAGAAAGTGCTAGATCAGTAAGGAAAATACATGATTTTCAATAACAAATAGAAAGTAGGGAGAAAAATGCAGCGAAGTGAAATTTCTGAATATAGTCAGGCAATGGCAATTGCGAGAACCTTTGTTAAATCAGGAGAACAGGAAGGGTTTTGGATAGAATCCGCTATCGAATTATTGGCAGGCTGTATGATGTATATGCAAAAAAAGAGTGGAGAACTCTTGTACGTGGATGTAAAACAAACTGTAGATTTTCTACAAATGGCAAAGGAACAAGAGGAATATATAACAGAATGTATGAAGTCAATGGAGGAGAATCACCCATCTTATCACATATTTAGGATACTGGCCTCTGCAGGATATAAAATAAGGAATGGGATAATCGACACACTAACAGCAATGCTCCTTGAACATGGTATGCACCATAAAAACACTGAATTTTCAGATAGAGATAATATTCTGATTAGTGGTGGAGCGGGTAAAGGGAAAACGTTGGTCATGAAACAGTTCATATCCCATCAGAACCGAATAAGTAACAAAGTGACGATTCTGGATCGCGATGGAGAATATCGAGCGTATGGGGAGAAGGTAGGCGCTGTAGAAGTCATTTGTCTTTCTTCACAAGATTCCGCAGTACTGGGTGCGAAAGAACGAGAAACCTGTTTACACTCAGATGTAGTATGTATAGACGAAGGAAATAGATGGTATGCTCAGAACCCCGAAGAATTTATGGAGCTGCTAGAGGAGCTTCAGGCATGCGGTATTAAAATCATTGCGAGTTTTATAGAAGTGCCTAAAGCAGTGATGGAAATATTTGATTTCCATATAGACTTAGATGAATCTGCTTGTTAATAATACTTTATATTTCTGTTTAACGATATAAAAAAATAAAACAATGAAAGGGGTATTTAAACATGTTTTTGACACCAAGTATAGAGGGGATGTACATCAATCCGTTGACTTTACCTAAGGTGGGAGCGGAAATGAAGAAAAATAGATTAATCCTTGGGAAACCGGGGAGAGGTAAAAAGTTCAATTTAATGAAAGAGTTAAACCGATATGCAGAAAACTTGGTCGTTTCTAGTAAGGCATATCAGGCTGTGGAACAGACGAGTGTTTGGAAAGACACGGTGGTAGATTTTTTAGCAAGTACGATACTGTATCTGCGTATGTTTCCGAAAGAAAAGGGATTTTTAGCTGATTTGCAAATGTTCTTCACACAAATGGAAAAGAACCCCTATATACGCTCTCATATTATGGATGTATTACATGAGAGTCATCCATTTTACCGAGTTATGAAGCGGTTTGATGGGCAGATTCCTGAGGAAGCGATGCATCTTACGCTACAAATTCTTGATGAACATGTACAAGGGCAGAAAATATGAAAACGAGAGCTAGGGGACAACAGAAGTATATAGAGTTGATGTATGACCTTGTTACGCAACGAGGAGAGGTATATATGATAGACCCCAAGGGAACATTCGAAGAAGAATGGAAAAGGTTGCAAGAAATACTTGCACAAAAGAAGAAACCGAATCTATCGTAATTACGCTAAGGAGTCTATGGTGAAAGAAAAGGGATGTTATATGAACCTGTTGTTTGTGAAGATTTATCGTGAGCTTGCGAGCAGGAAATGTTTGCAAACAACGGGTGTAGCAACTGTAGCGTAGCGCAAGGCGGTAGGAAGGTGCATGCTTTCGGTGGATACGGTAACAAATAAAGAGGAGGGGATGAAACTGCGGTTAACAAAAACAGCAGTATGCATACTCGTATCAGTTTCTCTGTTAGGGGCTTGTAGTGGACCAAAGGACAATCGTGTCACAGAACAGACATCAATAAAAAGTGTTAAAAAAAATGACGCAGTGCACTTGCCAGTGCCTATCTTGGAAGATAACAACTATAATATTGAGGGGAAAATCGTTACCTTTACACGGAGTATTACGCATGTTGAACTGAAAGATTTTGATGAGTCATCAGAGTTAGAATTACGGGAGAAGTATAACGATTATATAAGCAAAAATAATATAAAGCTCAAAAAAGATTATAAACAGCTCATCATTCATATGAAACATGAAATCAGTGAAAAAGCTAGACACGATCTATTTAAAGGGTATGTATTAAATACAGGTTCGGGACTTGTTATCGGTGAAGATGAAGTAGCGAGTGAGAATGAATTTGTAGATTACCAGCAAAGATATATGACTGCCAATTATAGAGCGAAATCGACTTTTGAACCCACAGGAAAGGTAGCACTAGCGATTCCAAATCAATATGCGAAGAACAAAAGCTTACAACTCAAGGTTGTTCAAAAACTAAATAAAACAAACAAACTTGTTTATATCGATGTGAATTAAACGAGGTGGACGAATGTTAGACGATATTATAAAAGGTATCACAGATTTGCTTTTTAAGATGTTTAGAGATAGTACCGAAAGTTTCCTTACTATGACTGCGGAATTGTTTCAAAAAAGTGTGGATACTGTTCAAACAAATGTGTCAGAAACACCAACAGAATTTTCACAAACCATTGTTGAGAATCTTAGAGTGATATCAGATACCGCCATCTTGCCCGTTGCAGGGCTGATTTTAACCTATGTGTTTTGTTATGAACTCTATCAATTGGTAGTGGAAAAAAATCGTGGTGGAGATTTTGAGACGGGACAATTACTGTTTTTAATTATAAAAACCAGTGGAATGATCTTATTATTAAGTAATGCGTTTGACATCACACTAGCGGTATTCGACCTTGGGAAATGGATAACCGATAAAGTGCCCGCTTCCACCTTGCAGATACCCGCTTCTATCGCGAAAAATCTTGTGGATTCTATGGAAGAAGGAGCGGTAGGGACAGCGATATCGATGTGGATTGTGACTGCGATTGTTTTAATTGTAACATTTCTTATGAGTGGTATTATCTATTTGGTAGCATGGAGTCGTATGGTTACCATTCTGCTTTACATTTCAGTTGCGCCCATTCCGTTTGCAACGTTTTTGAATCGAGAATGGATTGGGAATATTGGGCAGACATATGTGAAACATTTATTAGCGCTTATGCTACAGGGCTATTTCATGTTGGTTTGTTTAATCGTATATGCTGGATTACTCGAGAAAGCAAGTGGTTTAATAGCGACAGAAGGAACGGGATTATTCGGATTGGTGTTGATGGTCATTTCGATGGGGATTTTAGTCTTGTCGCTCACGAAGACGCATACACTTGCTAAATCTGTAGTGGGGGTGATGTAGATGAAGCGATGGGCTAGGAAACATAAAAAAGTATTGATTACGTTTGGTGTTATTTCACTCGTAACTTGGATTGGAACAGCGATTGAGTTACATTTACTGGCAACACACACCTATGACCTATACGAATATACCACAAATCATGTTGTATCAGATGAATTAAAGATGGTGAGTTTACTCGGTGTAGTGATAATAGTGCTTCTTGCGATTTGGACATTTTTCTTACTGTTTATTTTCTTAAAAATCATGTTCCCTAATAAAAAATCATGGCAAGGAGCTCTATGTATGGAGGAATTCAGATTTTTGAAAGAGATGCCGGGTGCACTAAGGAAGGGGCTAGATAAGAATGAATAACAATTTCGTTGTATCTATTCCCAAAGAGTTAAAGCATATCAAGTCAAAATTGTTTTTCGGTTTAACCAAAAGACAACTAATCGGATTTTCTATCACGTTAGCAGTTGGGTTACCGGTATTTTTTATCTTGAAAAAAGTGAGTGTGGATGTTGCTTTATTTGGTCTTTTCCTTACAGCAAGTCCAGTCCTTTTCGCTACCATTTTTACCAAAGATGGTATGCCAGCTGAAACGTGGCTGAAGTTGTATGTAGAATATACATTTCTGAACCCACGGAAAAGAACTTTTCAAGTATCGAAACGGAACGCTATAGTAGCAAAAGAAAGGAATATGTTGAATGAAAAGCGCAAGATTAGAACGTCAAAACCTGTTTCAAATGTTGCAAAAACTCGTTGATTCGAAGCGACCCAAAAGAAAAACGACACAAGAAACATTACATTACAACAAGATGTACCCGAATGGGATTTGTTATGTTGGAAAGAACGTATATAACAGAATGATTCGTTTTTCGGACATATCGTATCAATTATCACCAGATGAAATCAAACAAAGGATTTTCGCCGAATATAGTACCTTGCTGAATTCTTTCGACGATACAATTAAAGTTCAATTTTGCTTTATGAATTATCGTATGTGTGCAGAACAGAATGAGGAAGTACTTGCCTATAGTAAAAGTAGGAGTAAAATTGAAGATTTTGAGGTCATGCAAGAAGAATACTTTTCTTATTTGGAGGAACAAAGGCAGAAAGGAAATAATG
Organism: Bacillus sp. FG16; assembly: GCF_057809515.1. NCBI lineage: Bacteria > Bacillati > Bacillota > Bacilli > Caryophanales > Bacillaceae > Bacillus > Bacillus sp. FG16. Next base: position 2,138 of record NZ_JBMDKC010000071.1, on the reverse strand, counting down.
GGATTGTCCGAAATAAATATTTAGTTTTTTCTATTACAGATGTTTCTTATAAGAATGCCGTTAGACGCTTAGCAAGTATCGAAGAGAATATTAGAGATCATTTTAAACCGTTAGGGGTAGGGTTGGAAAATCTAAACGGGATGGAGCGGTTATCGATCATAAATTATTTGCTGAATCATAGTTCGGAATATTATAAAGATTTAGAAATCGTTCCGAAAGAGCAATTACGTAGTGGAACAACAAAAGATTGGATTGCACCCAAGCGCATAGATTTTGAATCCCGCACAGATGAATTTACAGTCAACAACAAACATGCAGCCGCATTACATTTAAACATCGAGGCAACAGAATTGTCGGACCGAGTGTTAGCGGACTTTTTAGAATTAGACCTTGAAATGCTTGTGAGTATGCATATTCGTAACTTAAGACAACAACAAGCTGTCAAAATGGTGAAATCGAAAGCATCTGATTTAGACAGTATTAAAATTGAGGAACAAAAAAAGGCGCTACGTAGCGGGTATGACATGGACATTCTGCCGACGGATTTAAATATGCACGTGGAAGAAAGCAGAAAAATCTTAAAAGATTTACAGAGGGAAAATGAAAAATATTTCTATGTAACATTTACGATGATCGTGTTTGAAAACACACGTAAAAAATTAGAGAATGCCATTTACAAATTACATGCGGTGGCTCAAAAACAAAATTGTACATTGAAAAAATTGAAATTACAGCAAGAGAAAGCATTTATTAGTGCGTTACCACTGGGAGAAAACATGAATGAAACAGAATTAGAGCGTGGATTGACAACATCATCTACGGCTATATTCGTGCCCTTTACAACACTAGAGCTATATCAAGAAGCGCAAGAACCCGTATATTATGGCTTAAATGCCCTAAGTAATAACTTGATTCAAGTGAGCAGAAAAGCCATGAAAAATCCGAATGGATTGGTGCTAGGTACACCTGGCGCTGGGAAATCCTTTGCTTCTAAACGAGAAATGATAGATACTTTTTTGAGAACGACAGATGACATTTTAATTTGTGATCCAGAGGAAGAATACACCCCATTTGTGCAGAGGCTAGGGGGAGAGATTGTTAAGGTATCTGTTGGTTCAGAGGATTTTATTAATCCATTAGACATTTCATTAGACTATGCAGAAGGAGCGAATCCCATTTCATTTAAGACGGAGTTCATTCTTACTTTGATGGAAGTTGTGGCAGGGGGGAAAGCGGGTCTAACCGCAAAACAAAAAACACTGGTAGATAAATGTGTTCGCTTGATTTATCGTTCCTATCTTGAAAATCCAATACCTGAAAATATACCGATTTTGGAAGATTTATATAAGGCTTTAGTAGCCACTAAAAAAACAGAAGGAGAAGAGCTGGCAGACGCATTAGAATTATATGTCTATGGTTCATTGAATGTTTTTAATCAGCGGACAAAAATTAATGTGAATAACCGTTTGATTTGTTTCAATATTAAAGAATTGGGCTCTAATTTACGGGAATTAGGTATGTTAGTGCTGCAAGATCATGTTTGGAACAAAGTAACGAAGAACCGGAATGAAAATAAAAAGACTTGGTATTACATGGATGAGTTTCATAAATTATTAGCGGAAGAACAAACGGCAAAATATAGTGTAGAGTTTTGGAAAAGATTTAGAAAATGGGGCGGTATACCAACGGGTATGACGCAAAACGTGAAAGATTTATTATCTAGTCCAGCGATTGAAACAATCCTTGATAATACAGAATTTGTTTATTTATTAAATCAAGCAACAAGTGATCGAATCATTTTACAAAGTAAATTGGGTATTAGTGATTACCAAGCGAAGTATATTACGAACTCGAAAGAAGGAGAAGGGCTCATTTATTATTCTGGCTTTATTTTACCCTTTAAGGATGAATTTCCTAAAAATAATTCTTTATATCCAGTTATGACAACAAAGCCGGAGGAGATTAAACGTTTCAGAATGGAAGCAAACGGTTGATGAAAGGGGCTGCTGAAACTTGATTAGGAAAAAAATATCTGATCAAACAAATAGCAACTTTCGACAGCAAGAAAGTGCGGTACATGTAGTATATAAGTTCCGTTTAATGTTTTAACATCGATAAAAGTGTCTATACTGCTTATT